>NZ_JBEPBF010000127.1:0-30561 GCF_040298985.1 Streptomyces sp. NPDC001093
GTGGCCACCTGACAGGCGGGGCCGTACTGCAGGGCGCTGTTGATCTGGCCGTAGTAGCCGTTCGTGGACTGGTGGGTCTCGCTGTCCGTACAGGCCGGGACCTTCGTCATGGTGTCCCGGGGGATGCTCATCACCGTCGCGTTGGAACGGTCCGCGGAGATGTGCACCACCATCTCCACGTCCGCGTTGCTGCCCGTCTGCACCCCGGTCTTCGAGCAGCCGCCGCCGAGCCGGCAGTCGGCCTGACTGGTACGGCCGTCCGAGCCCATGACCAGGATGTTGATCGGGGTACGGCCGAAGGCGTCGGCCTTCTCGGTGCCGCCCTTGCCGTCGAGCGCGACGCTGTTGATGTTGCCGTTCAGGTGCTGGTAGAACCACCAGCCCGCACCGGCGGTGATGACGATCAACACGGACAAGGTGATCGCGGCGATCTTGAGCACCCGTCGGACACGCCCGACGGGATGTGCGCGGCGCCGCGACCGGCTTGCGCCCCGGGACCGAGTTCCACCGCGAGACCGGGAAGCCGCCCGGGCCGCGGCCCGGCCGCCCGGTGGGCGCGTGCCCTCCGCCTCGGACGTACGCTGTCCGGGCACCCGGGTGGTGGTGCGGCTGCGCGTGGCCTGGCCGGCCGGGCCGTCCCACGGGTCGCTCATCTTCCACTCCCATGTACGGTCGGGCTCGTCAGGCCGGGCCATCAGGGGTACGGCCGGGCATGCGCGGCTGGGTACGGACAGGCGAGGGTGGACCCCCACCTCGATTGCGTAGTTGCGCAATCTAACAAACCCGTGGCGCGGGTTGTACAGGTCCTTACGTATCTCACGGGCGAGGGGTCTCATGAGCGGGTGGACCGGCACTCCCACGCCCGGTCGGACCCGGCTGCCTCAGTGGTCGTTCCTTCCGTACCGCGCGATGATCCACGCGGCGCCGCGTTCCGCCAGGGCTCGCCGCCGTCCCCGGCGCGAGCGCTGACCGGCGGGGCGTGGCGGCGGAGCCTGCGTCGGCATGGCCGCCACAGTCGCCAGACGGCCGGCGGCGCGGGCCAGCTCCGCCTGCAACCCCCGACGCCGCTCGGAGGAACCGGCTCTCAATAACGCCGCGTAGAGCCCTTCGACCTCGGCCAGGGCCGCCCCCAGCCGCATGTTCGCATCACGCACTCGCCGAATGTCACCGCGCGACATGAACACCCTTCCTCCCCCGATCACGGGGTCTTACCCCCGCTGACTGCGATTATTGCGCAACCCGGCAACTCAGCTTGCGTCGACGGCCTTTCCCGCTTTCGCCCAGTTCTGGTGCAACTGGTCCAGGTATGACCGGGCCCGACTGCCCAGGGTGGCGCCGCGGGCGAAAGCGAGCATGTTGCCCGCACCGGCGTTGTACCCGAGCGCCAGGAGGTCGTTCCTCGTGTAGGAAACCGGCCAGTGCGCGGGCAGTTCGGCTGCCAGGTCGTGCAGGTACCAGGCTTCGGCTTCGATCGCCAGGTCGCGGTCGTCGGGCAGTTCCTCCCAGCGGCGGCCGGCGAAATCCCGGCCTCTCCTGACCTCGTCGAAGGTGGCGCGGTGCATGTCGGCGATGCCGAAGGCGGCGTCGGGCTTGTACTTCTGCCAGGCCCGCTCGAAGGACGGATCGTGCGGTTTGTACGACTCGTTGTAGAGGATCGCCATCACCAACTGCGCGCTGACGCCCGCCTGGCGGGCCCGGGCGCGAACCTGGGAAGCGTGGTCGGCGGGGTCGTACGAAGAGGAGACCGACGTCGACGGGGAGGAAACGGACGGGCTGACAGACGGGGTTGGCCCGGTGGACGACGCCTTGCCCTGAGGCGGGGTGGTGTCGCCCTGAGGGGTGCCGGCGGCACGGACGATGACGTACAGCGCCAAGGCGAAGACCACCAAAGGCAGCCACCGCTTGCGCCTCGGTGCCCCGTGTGCCGTGGGATCGCTCATGGCGTGCGTGCCCTGGCCACCAGGAGGGCGGCGGCGTACAAGGCCAGGACCACACCGAGCAGGAGGTAGTAGGCGGTCGGCAGTGCGGCGAGGCCGACCAGCGGGCCGAGCGGTGAAGGCGGCAGCACCAGGCCGATGACGGACAGGGCGATCGCGGCCCAGCCGACCGGGCCCGGCCTGCGGCTCTGCGCGCCCTGCCGGCCGGCCCGGAGCAGCACCATCACCAGGGCCTGGGTGAGCAGGTTCTCGGTGAACCAGCCGGAGTGGAACACCGCCTCGTCGCCGCCCGTGCCAAGCCCGTGCAGGGTGAAGGCGAGCACGGCGAAGGTGGCGAGGTCGGCCACGGCGTTGAGCACTCCGAACCCCGTGATGAAGCGCAGGAGGTCACCGGGGCGCAGCACGGTCGGCCGACGCAGCGCCGGCGGGTGCGGACGGTCGTGGGCAAAGCTGAGCTGGGCCGCGTCGAAGCAGAGGTTCTGGGTGAGGACCTGGGCGGGGAGCATCGGCAGGAAGGGCAGCAGCAGGCCCGCCGAGAGCATCGCGATCACGTTGCCGAGGTTGGAGGACAGCGTGACCCTCAGGTAGGTGGCGATGTTGCCGCCCGCATGCCTGCCCGCGTCGATGGCATGGGTGATGGCGGTGAGGTCCTTCTCGGCGAGCACCACGTCCGCGCCCTCGCGAGCCACGTCGGCGGCGCCCTGCGGAGCGATGCCGACGTCGGCGGCACGCAGGGCGGGCAGGTCGTTGACGCCGTCGCCGAGGAAGCCGACGGTGTGCCCGGCGCTGCGCAGTGCCTGGGTGATCCGGGCCTTGTGGTCGGGGGTGCAGCGGGCGAAGACGGCCGTACGGGCGACCAGGGCGGTCAGTTCGGCGTCGGTGAGGGTGTCGATGGCGTCGGCGGTCACAACGGCGTCCTCGGGGGCCGGGACACCGAGGTCGCGGCAGGCCCGGGCGGCCGTGCCGGGGTGGTCGCCGGTCAGGACCTTGACGGTGACTCCTTGCCCGGTGAGGACCTTCAGCGCCTCGGCGGCGGTGGGCGCGAGCGCGTCCCGCAGGGTGACCAGGCCACGGAAGGTGAGGCCGCGTTCGTCGGCCTGTGTGTAGCCGCGGGTGCGGGCCGGGCGTTCGGCGGTGGCGACGGCCAGGATGCGCAGCCCCTCGCCGGCCTGCCGGGCGGCGAGGTCGCGCAGCCGTGCGCGTTCCTCGTCCGGGAGGGCGCAGCGTGCCAGGACGGCTTCGGGGTCTCCCTTGGCGACCAGGGTGTGCGTGCCGAGGCGGCCGGGGGTGCGGACGGCTGCGGTGGCGAGTCGGCGGGCCGGGTCGAAGGGGATGGCGGCGATGCCCTCGTACGCGAGGAGGTCGTCCTCGTCGACCGCGTCCAGGACCGCCTCGTCCAGGGCGTCGGGCTCGGGCAGGTCGGCGAGTTGCAGGGTCCACCAGGCGTTGACGGCGGCCCAGTGCAGGACGTCGGGGTCGTCCCGGCCGTCCGGGCCGAGGCTGCGGTCGACGACGGGCTGGTCCTGGGTGAGCGTGCCGGTCTTGTCCAGGCACAGCACATCGGCGGCGCCGATGTCGTACAGGGCGGGGAGCCGTCTTACGATCACCCCGTGGGTCCGGGCCAGCAGTGAGGCTCCGCGGGACAGGCAGGTGGTGACGAGGACCGGCAGCATCTCCGGGGTGAGCCCCACTGCCACCGCGACCGCGAACGGCAGGGTCTCCAGGCCGCGTCCGCGCAACGCCGCGTTGGCCATCAGCACCAGCGGCGGTGTCAGCAGCATGAACCGGATCAGGATCCAGGAGACGCCGTGGACGGAACGGTCGAAGGCGCTCGGCTCCGGCCGGCCTGTCGTACGGCCGTGCGCGGCGCCGAACCGGGTCTCCGCACCGGTCGCGGTGACGACCGCCGTGGCACTGCCGGAGGCGATGCTGCTGCCCTGGAAACACCACTGCGGCTGATCGAACGGTCCGCTCCCGCTGCCCGCAGGCGCGTCGTCGGTGTGCTTCGCGACGGGCGCCGACTCTCCCGTGAGCGCGGACTGGTGCACGGTCAGGCCGCTCGTGCGCAGCAGGCGTACGTCCGCCGGCACGAGGTCACCGGGCCCGAGGCGAATCACGTCGCCGACCACGAGTTCGTCCACGGGGATCTCGCGAGAGGCGGGTACCGCGTCCTCGTCGGCGCGCCGCAGCACGGTCACGGTGGTGGCGACCAGCTGACGCAATGCGGCCGTGGACCGGTCGGCCCGGTGCTCGCCCGTCGCGCGCAGCCCGCAGCTGACCACGACGAGGGAGAGGATCACCGAGGCGGTGCCCCAGGCGAGGACGGCCGCCGAGACCAACCCGAGGCAGAGCAGGACCGCGGTGAAGGGATCGCGCAGGCTGCGCACGAACAGTCGGGGCCAGGAGGCCACGCCCCGAGCCGGAACCGTGTTCCCGCCGAACCGGGCCAGGCGCGCCTCGGCCTCGGCCTCCGTCAAGCCGCGCGGACCGCTGTCCAGCCGGCGCAGCACCTCCAGCAGCGTCGGCGCGGAGGTTCCCGGACCCGGCGCCCCGAGTACCCCGGAGCCTGCAGCTCCTACCGCGGATACAGCCACCGGAACGGCCGGGTCGGCGTCCCGGTCCGAGGCCGCGGTGGTCTCAGCCACTGGTCCCGTGCAGGAGCCGTACCGGCGCGGAAACCTGGTGAGAACGTGCCGTCAGCTGCCCGATCATCACTCGCACGAGCGTCACGACGTCCGGGTCGTCGATGTAGTAGACCTGCCGCCGGCCCTCACGGCGAGAGCGCACGAGCCCGGCGAGCTTCAGCTTCGCCAGGTGCTGGCTGACGGCGGGCAGTGCCCCGCCCACCCGGTCGGCGAGGTGCGTGACGTCACTCTCCCCCTGCGACAGCGCCCACATCAGGTGGAGCCTGACGGACGAGGCGAGCAGCCCGAAGGCGCCGGCAGCAGCCGCCAGCACGTCGGCCGACGGGTCCTCGAAGCCACCGACGTTGTCCGTCACAGTCCTGTCCCCTCCCGCCCACACTTCACAGTCGACGTACATGCGCCCACACAGTGTAGGCGCCGGGTCCGGGCGGTCCCCCGCAATCGCAGTGCCCGGCCGGACGGCTGCCGACCGGGCTCACGGGGCTCGACGGGTCGGAGCACCGGTGCCGCAAAGCGGGTCAGCCGAAGCGGCCCTCGACGTAGTCCGCGGTGCGGGGATCGGTGGGGGGTGGAGAACATCGTGGTGGTGGGGCCGTGTTCCACGATGGCGCCGGGGGTGCCCTGTCGGGCGAGGAAGAAGGCGCACTGGTCGGAGATGCGGGCCGCCTGCTGCATGTTGTGGGTGACGATGACGATCGTCACCTCGTGGGCCGGCTCGCGGATCGTCTGCTCGATGCGGAGGGTGGGCGCGTTACGTGTAGTACTCGATCACCTCACCGACGGTCGCGACGGGGATGTGCTGGTCCGAGATCGCCTTCATCAGTGCCGCCAGGCCGCTCTGGCTGATCTCGGTGCTGCTGCGGGGCAGCCCGGGAACGACCCGGTGCAGGCACAGGATGAGCCAGTCGCCGTTGGTGGCGCAGCGGTCGAGTCTGCCGCCCGGGCTCGTCAGCCGGGACACAACCGTTCCGCCGATGCCGCTGCCGTCGGTGATGCCCGTCAGCGCCTTCAAGCGGTACGGCATGGCCGGTGCGAAGGACTCGGTCGTCTCCGAGATGATCGACCGGGCCGTGGTGAAGTGCCTGCCGGCCATGAGGTCCACCGGTACCCCGTCCTTCGTCTTCCCGAAGGCGCCGTGCGGGTAGGCGAAGTGCTCGCTGGTGAAGCCGTTCGACACCAGCCACTCGCGCACCTTGCGGAAGTCGTCGTCGACCTGTTGGGCGGTCAGCGCGCTGTAGCCCGCCGCATGAGCACTGGTCGCGTACGCGTGCCCGGCCATCTCCCATCCCGAGTGGTCCTGCAGCGACCGCATCCTGCCGATCGTCAGGGAGCCGCCAGCACCGATGGCCTCCGCGATGTTGTAACTCGTGCCCGGGAACCCGTAGGGGTCCATCACCGGCCGCGCCAGATCGTGCACCGAGCCGTGCGAGTCGTCGAAGGTGACGGAGACGACTCCCCTGGGGAAGACGGACGTGGTGTCGGGGACCAGCTCCACTGCCTGCAACCAGTACGTCAACGGCCCACCGGCGTTGTCGTACACGGCGAACGACATGTCGGTGAAGCCCGCCTTGGCGGAAGGCGCCCCCGTCGGGCCGATCGAGCAGGTCCCGGCCGCCGAGGTGACGTCGGCCCACTGCAGGTGGACCGTCACCCACTCCCCCGACTGGACGTAGTTGGCCGCCGTCGCGGAGTGCGTATGGAACTGCCAGACGAAGTGGTTGGCGAACGAGCGGGTGCCCACGTAGAAGGCGAGCCTGGCCAGTCGGGTGGTGTCTTCGACGCGGAAGATCAGGCGGATCATCCTGCCGGTGAGGTTCAGCCCGGTCATGCCGGTCCTGCGGACGTACGACTGCCTGCCACTACCGTCGGTGGTCACTCGCACCGACTGGCTTCCGCGGGCGAAATCCGTGCTGTCGCCGAGGTCGGCGGACGCGGTGCCGGCTCCGGCGGCCGTCCACCCGTGACCGGGCTGGAGCTGCTGCGACCACACGGCACGGCGGTACCGCGGGCGGCGCCCGGAAGGGGCGTGGGCCGGCGTCGCAGCGCCGTCGAGCACGGAGGTGTCCCCCAGCAGTGCGCCCCCTGCCGCGACCAGGCCGGACGCTCCGGCAAGGCGCAGGGCCGACCTTCGGTCGAAAGACTGTGCGCTCACGACATGCCCCCTGTCTGCATTTCTTCCCCCCGGCGCTGCTCAGCCGATCCGGTCGCGCGCTCCCCACTCGCCCCGGTTCCCCGTCATCCGGGACGTGACCGCGCCTCCTGCCACAGCGTCGCGCAGCCGGCCCCGGCTTCGTGGCGACTCCCGAAGATGACTGCTCGACAGCCGGCAGCACGACCTCGGGCGGCGGTACATGGGCGCACGCAACGGCGCGCGGCCACTGCTCGTGCTTCAGCTCACGGGTAGTGATATGGGAACACCGCTTCCGTTTGAGGGACACAACTTGAAACCCTAACCAGGCACGAACGGGAAGAAATCGTGAAGATCAACCGACGGGCCGGGACTGGGCCCGCATCGGTGGATCACGGGCCCTTGCCGGTGCCGGGCAGCTCCAGGCCGGGCATCCATCGAAGGCCTCACGGTGGATCACCGTGCACGTGAGGCCACTTGGCGACCCGCCGGGTGCCCGCGCAGACCTCAGAGGCGATTCACAGGTATCGGCTCGGCAAAGAGAGTTCCACGCCGGGGCGGCCTACTGAACCCTTAAGGTCCACATATAGGGGGGAATTGTGGAGATCATCTCGCGGTACCGGACACGAGGTCCTCAGACCCGCGATTGAGATGGCGGTGCATCGAAACCAGCGACCGCAGTGGCCCGACGGGGGGCTCCGGCCGAGTCGCTGACACACCGCGGTTCATGCAGTACCCGACGCCGCGGTTGCCTGCTTCAGGAACAGGCAGCCGCACCTCAGGGGCGCCGTTTTCCGGTCTGCGCTCGTACGCGGGCCGGCTCAAGGGGAGGAACCACCATGCACATCTGCGTGCTCGGGCAGGGCTATGTCGGCCTGCCCTTAGCCCTCAGTGCCGCCGAAGCCGGACACGTCGTGACCGGCTACGAACCCGACCGGGAGCGTTGCGGCAAGCTGGCTTCCGGCATGTCGTACGTCGAGGACATCCCGTCGGACCGACTCAAGGCAGTGCTGAGTTCGGGCGCCTATCGGCCCAGCTCGGATCCGAAGGACCTCAAGGGCTTCGACGTCGCGGTCATCACCGTGCCGACACCCCTGACCGACAGAGCCCCGGACCTCACCTGCGTGCGTGAGGCCGGGCGGACACTGGCGATGTGGCTGGAGCCGGGCGCCACCGTGGTGCTGGAGTCCACCACGCACCCCGGCACCACCCGCGACGTGCTCATACCCCTGCTGGAGGAGGGCTGCGGCCTCATCGCTGGGCGGGACTTCCATGTCGGGTTCAGTCCCGAGCGCATCGATCCCGGCAACGCCGACTGGCGCCTGGAGAACACACCCAAGATCGTCGCGGGTCTCACCGACGCCTGCCTGCAACGTGTGAAGACCTTCTACGACTCGGTCACCGACGTCACCGTGCCCGCCTCCGGGCTCGAAGAGGCAGAGCTGGCCAAGGTGTTCGAGAACACCTACCGGCACGTCAACATCGCCCTGGTCAACGAGCTCTCACGCATGGCTCACACGCTGGGAGTCGATGTGTGGCACACCCTGGAGCTGGCGGCGACCAAGCCGTTCGGCTTCACCAAGTTCCTGCCCGGTCCAGGTGTCGGCGGGCACTGCCTGCCCATCGACCCCGTGTACCTCAGCCACCACGTCAAGGCACGGCACGGGCAGACCTTCCGGCTCATCGAACTGGCCCAGGACATCAACGAGAGCCAGCCCGACTACGTCGTCCGGCGTCTGCAGGACGCCCTCAGCAGCCGCTTCCGCCGCAGCGTGCACGGAGCACGCATTCTGGCGCTCGGCGCGGCCTACAAGCCGGGGACGTCGGACGCCCGGCAGTCGCCGGCCGTGCAGGTCATCGACCGGCTGCGTGCCATGGGGGCCGAAGTCGTCGTCGTCGATCCCCATCTGCCCGAGGGCAGTTGCCGGCACATTCCCTTCGCCGGAGCAGCGAGCGGCGAGAGCGTCGCCGACTTCGACGCCGTCGTGCTGCTCACGCCGCACGCCGAGTTCGACCTCGCCCAGCTCGCCGACGAGGCCGCCTATGTGCTCGACACCCGTGGGGCCATGGCACCCGCGCCGCACGTCGAGCGGCTCTGACTCACCCGTAGGACGGCCGCCTGGGCATGCGACGGCCGGCAGGCGCCGTCGGGACACCCGAAGCACGGACCACACCCGGCACGGATCCCCTTTCCACTCGCGGTGGACGTCTCCGGCCTCGCCGATGCCCACGGCGCGTTCGACACCCCGACAAGGACAGAAGCATGTACGGACACAACGGTGCGGGTGCCGCGATCGGCACCGCAGCAGGAGGAGCAGCACTGGCCGCCACCGGCGGCACGGGGCTGGGATGGATCGTGCTGGGAGCGATGCTCCTGGTGATCGGCGGGGCGGCGGTCTTCCGCCTGGCGACCCGCGGCAGGCGGGTGTCCGCTTGAACACCTCATCACGGGCCAGGTTCACCGTGGTGACCGCTGTGGTGGCAGCGGCTCTCGCCGCTGCCACCGTAGTGGTCCACCTTCGGTCGAAGAGCCCGATCCTGACGTTCTACTGGTGGCTGGGCATGGTCGTGATCCTGCTCTGCCTGCTCTCGTTCCTCAAGGGCCGGTCCTTCGCTCACCTTCCGGTCGCTCCCGGCCGTACGGTGGCGATCATCCCGGCCTTCGAAGAACCCACGGAGAACCTGCACCGCACGGTGCGGTCACTCCTGGCGCAGACACATCCGGTCGACGAGATCCACGTGATCGACGACGGCTCCCGGCAACATCCCGTGCAGCCCTTCGACCACCCCCGGGTCTTCTGGCACCGGCAGGAGAACAAGGGCAAACGCGGGGCCCAGGTCACCGTGCTCCGCCATCTCCAGGCGGAGGGGAAGCACTTCGACTTCGTCCTCACGATCGACTCGGACGGCGAGCCCTTCCCCGACGCCCTCGAGCAGCAGCTCCGCGCGATGAGCAACCCGAAGATCCAGGCCACCACCGGAATGATCTACATCCGCAACTTCGAGGAGACCTGGGTCTCCCGGGCCGCGGACATCGACATCGGCACGTCCTGCGTGATGATGCGTTCCTCGCGCTCCATGCTCGGAGCCCTGGAGACGACGTCGGGAGCGCTGGCCCTCTACCGGGCCGGGTTGCTCTACGACCACCTGGACGCCTACGAGGTCGAGTGCGGCACGGGTGACGACCGGTGGCTCGCCCTGAGGGCGCTCATGCGCGGTGAGGTCGTGGCCGTCAACGAGGCCGGCGTGGTCACCGACATGCCGACCACCCTCGGCAAGACATACCGCCAGCGTCTGCGCTGGGCGCGGTCCTGGTGGTGGATGCTGCCGTTCGTGTACGCACGGCTGTCCTTCAAGCAGCTCATATCGCCGACGTTCGGCCTGCTCCAGCTGGTCATCACCCCGATCATGCTGGCCTGGACCGTCGTCATGACGGTGCTGACCCTCGGCGGGCGCTACCACGATCCCGGCGTGGCCCTGGTGTATCTGGCGACGTACGTCGTCGTCCGGTACGGCCAGGCGGGTCTGTACGTGCTCATGCGGCCGGACCTGACCACACGCCAGCGCTGGCGCTCCTGGCTCGTCGGGACACCCGCGGCCGTGTTCATGAACATCGTGCTGCTGTGCCCCACCCGCTACTGGGCACTGTTCAAGCTTCGCGACAACGCCTGGCAGTCGCGCGGGCTGACGGCCAAGACGGCCCTGCCGGGCGGACGCCACCGCACAACTGCGCGGACCTCGTAACAACAGCCGGCCCGGCGGGCCATCCCGACCGTTCGCCCAGGTCAGCGCCCAAACCGCCCAAGCCCCAGGTCAGTGGCCCGGGGCTTGGGCGTTGCCAGGACCGCTTCGCGGGCCTGCGTGCCCGGCTCACCCTCGCGGGGTCGTCCGCTGTGCGGCTTCGGTCAGCGTGGTCGCCGTGTGTACCGCGCTGGCGATGGCGTCGTCGGGGGCGAGGCCGCACAGGTCGGTGAGGGAGAAGAGGGCCTCGGCGCTGACGACCACGGCGAGGTCCCGCTTGAGCTGGGCGAGGGCTTCCGGATCCGTCGCCCCCAGCGTGTCCTCCAGGGGCTGGAGCGCGAGGTCGATCAAACCGAACCGGATACCCGGCCTGGCGGTCGCCGCCTCGGGGCGGGTGATGGTGGCCGCGATCATGGCGCGCACCGCTCCCTGCCGGAGGAGTACGCCGCGCAACAGGAACTCGCAGGCGTAGGCGACCCGTTCGACGGGGTCGATGGAGTCCGCGACCGGAGCGAGGGCCTCGGCGGGGGGCGGCCAGGCGCCGGCCAGGGCCTCGCTGATCAGCGAGGGGAGGTCGGGGAAGTATCGGTAGGCGGTGGCCTCGGAGACCAGGGCCGCGCGCGCGATCGCGGGCATGGTCACCTCGCCGCCCGTGCCGATGAGTTCACGGGCGGCTTCGACGATCGCCGCGCGCGTGCGCCTCTTCTGATTGCTGCGGCCGGTGCCTGTGTCCGCCTGCGTCGCCACCCGGTACGCCCCCTCTCCCCTTTCGCGTCCGTCCATCCGCCGTCAGCTTATCACTGCCTGCTCTCGTCATGAGAGTTCACTTGCATAACGAGACTCCGCCCTCTAATCTCCTTCGTGAGAGCTGACTCTCACAAAGGAGATGGCGATGACCGAGGTTTCCGTGGTCGGCCCCGACGACGGCGAGACGATCCGTCTGGGTCCGGCGCAGATCCGCATCCTCGAGGACGGCAGCACCACCGGGCACCGTCTCGGCATCGGCGAGATCACCCTCGCCCCGCACAGCGAAGGGCCCCCGCAGCACCGCCACGCCCAGCACGACGAGGGCTTCTACGTGGTCTCCGGCACCGTGCACTTCACCGTCGGGGAGACGACCCACGTCGCGCCGGCCGGCACCCTCGCGATGATCCCGCCCGGCGCCCCGCACACCTTCGCCAACCCCGGCGACGAGCCGGCGGTGATGCTCAACACCTTCACGCCCGACCTGTACGTGCAGTACTTCCGCGACCTGCGGGACATGATCGCCGGCGGCCGGGAGCTGACCCCGCAGGCGACCGTCCAGGTGATGTGCCGGTACGCCACCGAGCCGGCGACCGACTACGCGTGACGGCCCGCGTCAGCAACCCCTGCCACCAGAAACCGACTTGGAGACGTCCATGACCAGCACCGCCCGCACGATCACCCTCACCCTCGACTCCGGCGACGTCGACGTGAACTTCACCGTCGACGAGCGGGGCAAGGGACACCCCTTCCTGCTCCTGCACGGCGGGGGCGGCCCGCAGACCGTCACCGGGTTCGCCGCGCTCCTCGCCGAGCAGCGGCCCGCGCGGGTCATCACCCCGGTCCACCCCGGCTTCGGCGGCACCGCCCGGCCCGACTGGCTGACCGACGTGCCCACCCTCGCCCAGATCTACGGACGGCTGCTGGACGAACTCGGCCTGCAGGACGTCACCGTCGTCGGCAACTCCATAGGCGGCTGGATCGCCGCCGAAATCGCCCTGCTCGGCAGTGACCGGATCAGCAGCGTCGTCCTCGTCAACGCCGCCGGCATCCAGGTCCCCGGCCACCCGGTCGCCGACCCCTTCACCCTGACGCCCGCCGAACTGTCCGCCCTGGCCTTCCACGACCCCGCGAAGTTCGCCGTGGACCCGAGCACGTTCTCCGAGGCGCAGCGTGCCGTCGCGGCCGCCAACCGGGCCGCGCTGCAGGTCTATTCGGGCCCGCACGCCATGGCCGACCCCACCCTGCGCGAGCGCCTGGCCAAGGTCACGTCCCCGGTCCTCGTGGCGTGGGGCGAGAGCGACCAGGTCGTCGACACCGCGTACGGACGTGCGTACGCCGCCGCCGTCCCCGGAGCCCGGTTCGAGCTGCTCCCCCGCACCGGTCACATGCCTCAGATCGAGACCCCGGGGCAACTCCTCCCCGTGGTCTGGGACTTCGCCGACACGCACGCCACCCGTCGGCCCACCGACTGAGCGCGGGAGCCCACGTGCCCGATCCCGTACCGGGGCGGCGCGCCGCCGTCCTGGCCGTCTGCTGCCTGAGCGTGCTGCTGGTCAGTCTCGACGTCACCATCCTCAACGTCGCACTCCCCTCGATGCAGCGGTCCCTGCAGTCCTCCGTCTCCGGCCTGCAGTGGACGCTCGACGCGTACACCATCGTCCTGGCCTCGCTGCTGACCCTGGCCGGTGCCACCGCCGACCGCGTCGGACGGCGGCGCGTCTTCCAGCTCGGTCTCGTGCTGTTCACCGGTGGCTCGGCCCTGTGCAGTCTGGCGCCCACGACGGGCTGGCTCGTCGTCTTCCGTATGGTGCAGGCGGTGGGCGGCAGCATGCTCACCCCCGTCGCCATGGCCATCCTCGTCAACACCTTCACCGCACCACGGGAGCGGGCACGGGCCATCGGCGTCTGGGGCACCGTGGTCGGCCTGAGCATGGCGGCCGGGCCGGTTCTCGGCGGGGTCCTGGTCGAGTCGGCCGGATGGCGGTCGGTGTTCTGGCTGAACGTGCCGATCGGGCTGGCCGCGCTGACGCTCGCCGCGCTGTTCGTCCCGGAGTCCCGCGCCCCGGCCGCCCGACGCGCCGACCCCGTCGGCCAGCTGCTGGTGATCGTCCTGCTCGGCACGCTGACGTACGCCATCATCGAGGCGCCCGGCCAGGGCTGGACCGCGCCGCCGATCGTGACCTGCCTGGTCGTGGCAGCGGGCACGCTGGCCGCCTTCGTACCGTACGAGAACCGGCGCGCCGAACCGCTGATCGAGCCGCGGCTCTTCCGCAGCGCACCCTTCAGCGGGGCCACCGCGACAGCGGTCCTCGCCTTCGGCGCGCTCGGCGGCTTTCTGTTCGCCAACACCCTCTATCTGCAACGGGTGGTGGGGCTGAGTGCCCTGGGCACCGGGCTGCACCTGCTGCCGATGGCGGTGCTGACCCTGGTGTGTCCGCCGCTGTCCGGGCGGATCGTGGGCAGCCGCGGTCCACGGATTCCCCTGCTGCTCGCGGGGGCCGGCATCGCCGCCAGCGGTGTACTGGCCGTCGCCGTCACCCGCTCCGCCCACCCCCCGGGCATCCTGCTGTACGTCACGTACGCGCTGTTCGGTCTCGGCTTCGGCTTCGTCAACGCGCCGATCACCTACACGGCGGTGTCCGGCATGCCGCGCGCCCGGGCCGGGGTCGCCGCCGCGGTCGCCGCGACCAGCCGTCAGGTCGGATCCTCGCTCGGCATCGCGGTGATCGGCGCCGCGGTCGCCTCCGGCGCGCGGCCCACGGCCTGGTGGATCATCGCCGGGTGCGGGGCGGCCATCCTGGTCCTGGGCACCGTCACCTCCGGCCGCCGGGCCGCCGCCACCGCGGACCGTGCCGCCGCCGTGCTGGGGCCCAACCCGCCGCGCGCCGCGGCGGACACCGCGGGGTGACCGCCGGCGGATCCTGATCCGCAGGCTGCCGAGGTCCGCGGCCCGGTGGGGCGGCCGGGGTGCGTGCGCCCCGGCCGCATCACCGCCCCGCTCAGTAGCGGGGCTTGCGGGTCAGGGCGATGCCGCCGAGCAGGAAGGCGACGCCGAGGACACCGGCGACGATGGCCGAGGTGGTGTCGGCCGGCTTGTGGCTGGCGTCCATGACGGCGGTGAGCAGGCCCGCCACGGCGCTGATGTAGCAGAAGATCGTGATGAAGATCTTCACGTTGGGGTTCACTTGGGTGCCTTTCGTTCGGTGGTGCGAGGGGTTTTCCCAGGGGTTTCCTGCGGACCGCGACATGCGGGAGCGGTCGCGGCGACGGTGAGACCGAGCAGCATCACCCAGGCGTCGGGATCCGCACGGAAGCGGTTCCAGCGATCCGAGGCGAGGGCGAGTTCGGTCAGGGAGAGGACGCCCTGGGCCACGAGGGGCTCCAGGCGCTGCGGGCCCAGTTGCGGGGCGAAGGCGTCCGTGGGGTGATCGTCGTTGGTGGTGGCGAACGGTCGCAGGACGACGTCCTCGAAGCCCGCCGCCCTCAGCAGCCGGGGCAGGCGGCGGCCGATCGCGCGGTCCCCGCCCGCGGCACGTTGCGCGGCGGCCATCTTGGCGTGCACGCCGCCCAGTTCCGGGTAGGACGGGTCGGCGACGCCCCAGCAGGAGGAGTCGACCTCCGTGCAGGCGACCCGGCCGCCCGGCCGCAGCACCCGGCGTACCTCGGCCAGTACGGCGGCCGGGTCGGGCACGTGCTGCAGCACATAGCGCAGCAGGACGAAGTCGACGCTGTGGTCCTCCAGCGGCATGTCCGCGGCATCGGTGACCAGCAGGGTGACGCCGGGACCGGCGGCGTGGGCCAGGAGTTCGGCGTCGATGTCGGCGGCGACGAGCCTGGTGCCGCCCGGCAGCGCGGGGCGGAGCCGGCGGGTCACCGCGCCCGATCCCGCGCCGACTTCGAGCACGGTGGGGCGGGGACTGCCGGCGGTGGAGCAGATGCCGAGGTCGCGGAGGATGCGCAGTTCCTCGGCGAAGGAGAGTTCGGCCTGGGACTCCAGGCGGGCCAGCTCCGCCGGCAGTCCGCCGCCGGTGGTGCGGGCAGGGTCGTACGAGCCGCCCGGCGGGCGGACCGTTCCTGGGACGGGCGTGCTCATCGGGGCCTCGCGATCATCGTCATGCCGTGCTTCGGGCGCAGAGTGACCAGGGCCTCGGGCTCCACCTCGAACCCCCGGGCGGTCTCCAGCCGCACGGACTGGGCGAGAGTGGCGAGCACCAGCACCGCCTCGAGCAGGGCGAAGTGCTGTCCGACGCAGATCCGGTCACCACCGCCGAACGGCAGGTAGAGGTGGCTCGGAAGCGAGGCACCGTCGAAGCGGTCCGGGCGGTACGCGTCGGGGGCGTCCCAGTACGCGGGGTGCCGGTGCAGCACCCACTGGCTGACACACACGAGCGTGCCGGGCTCGACGTGGTATCCGCCGATGACGTCGGCGCCCACCGCCCGGCGGGAGATCAGCCACACGGGCGGGTAGAGCCGCATCGCCTCCTTGACGGCCCGCTGGCAGACCGGCAGGTCGGCGAGGTCCTCGGCGGTGGGAGGACGGCCGCCGAGCACCCGGTCGACCTCCTCGCGGACCTTCGCCGCCTCGTGCGGGTGCCGGTCCAGGAGATGAAGCGTCCAGGTCAGGGACTTGGCGGTGGTCTCATGGCCGGCCATGACGATGGTCAGCACCTGGTCGCGCAGGTCCTCGTCGGAGACCAGGTGGCCGGCGGACATCATGGTGTCCAGCAGGTTCCCGGCATGGCCGGAACCGGGACCCGGGCCGGGCGCCGACGGCCCCGCCGCACGCCGTGAGGCGATCAGCGTGCGGGTCACCATGTCCAAAAAGCCCCGCGCGCGGCTGAAGTCGGCGAACCGGCGTGCGGTGTCCGCCGGGTCGGGGTCCGGGTCGGGCACGTAGTGGCCGATGCACCGGTTGACGGCGTCCACCGCGCGTCCGAAGCCCTCACCTATGCCGTCGAGGTCGGCGCCGAGGATGGCCCGGGTGAGAATGCCCAGCGTGAGCGCGGTGAGGTGATCGTCCACCGCGAGCGGGGTGCCGGACTCGATCGCCGGACGCCAGCGCTCCAGCATGCCGGAGGTGGCCTCGGTGACGATGCCGTCGAAGGTCCTGACCGAGCTGGGCCTGAAGGCCGGGGCGGTCAGATGGCGCTGGCGGGCCCAGTCGTCGCCGTTACTGGTCAGCAGCCCGTTTCCGAGCAGCGGACGCAGCATCGCGTCGTCCGGGGTGCCTTCCTTGGTGTAGTTGGCGCCGTTGTCCTTCAGTACATGACGGGCGTATTCAGGGGTGTTGAGCAGGTAGACGGTCTCGCCGTCGGCCCGGTGACGGGTGATCCCGCCGTAGGTGCGGGCCAGTTCGGTGATGAAGGCGAGCGGCGACTCCCGCATCACCGCCATGTCGATGTCCCCCGGCGGGCCCGGTGGAAGGGCCTCGCCCCGGGGGCCTGACCGCGGGACGCGCGGCGTCGTGTGCGTAGGCACGGTGCGGACCACCTCCGTGATTCCTCTCATGTCATGTCAGGTCAGGCAGAACCGGATCGAGTCGGCCTCGGCGGGCGTACGCGCATACGTATTCCGCGCACCATACGTACTCGGAATTCCCGAATACGTACTCGCCGATCGACGATACGCATTCGGATGCGTATTCCGATGCGTAATCCAATACGTATTCACGGCTTCACCCGACCCGGAATCTACCGCACCCGCCGAACGTGCTCAATACTTACCTCTGGAGCCGGAACTGACGTCTTGGCAGCCTTCCAGACGGCGTGCAATTGTTCATTCGCCGGCAGCGACAAGAAGGCGCCGCAGGCAAACCGGAACCGAGAAAAGGAAAAGTCTTATGGCTTTGGACCAGCGGAAGCGGGCCGAGTTCGTCAACGGCTACACCCGCGCCCTGATCAGCGCCTGGTCGAGCGAGGAGTACGCGGCCCGGCTCCAGTCGGACCCGCGTGCCGCGCTCGCCGAGGCCGGCCTGGAGCTCCCGGCCGACGCGGAGATCGTCATCGTCTCCACCGCCGCCGAGGGCGAGCAGGAGGGCAACCTCGAGGTGCAGGTGGAGCTCTATGAGATCGGTCTGGCGACCGGTCGCTACGAGTTCCACATTCCCCAGACCCCGCAGATCGACACCGCCGAGCTGAGCGAGGGCGACCTGTCGGACATCGCGGCCGGCGGCAACTCCTGCTGCTGCCCGTGCTGCTGCTGCACCTGATCCACCCGATCAATCTGATATCCACCCAGGAGCGATCCAAGTGGCAACTGCCGTCGGGGAGAACCCCGTCTCGGTCCGTGGTCTTCGCAAGAGTTACGGCGACTGGCACGCGGTGCGGGGACTGGATTTGGACATCCATCCGGGAGAAGTCTTCGCACTGCTCGGGCCCAATGGCGCGGGAAAGACGACGACCGTCGAGATCCTGGAAGGCGTCCGCCAGCGAACCGGCGGTGACGTCCGGGTCCTCGGCTGTGACCCAGCCGAGGACCGGCGGGGGTGGCGCGCACGCATCGGCGTGGTGCCCCAGAACACCGGCGCCTACGCGGACCTGACGGTACGCGAGGTCGTCGAGCACTTCGCGGCGTTCTATCCGGCGCCGCTCCCGGTCGGCCAGGTGATCGACATGGTCGGCCTGGGCAAGCACGAGAAGAAGCAGAGCACGGACCTGTCCGGAGGACAGGCCCGGCGCCTCGACGTCGCGGTGGGCATCGTCGGCGACCCGGACCTGATCTTCCTCGACGAGCCCACCACCGGGCTGGACCCGGTGGCCCGCCGGGAGGCCTGGGATCTGGTCCGGTACTTCTCCGAGCGCGGTACCACCACCGTGCTCACCACCCACTACCTCGACGAGGCCGAGGCGCTCGCCCAGCGCGCCGCGGTGATCGTCGCCGGCAAGGTCGTCCTGTCCGGATCCCTTGCCGAGTTCGGCGCCCGTTCGCAGACTCCGACCACGGTCTCCTTCCGGATTCCGCCGGAACTCACGGGACGCGCGCTGCCTGTTCTGCCGCCGGGGGCGCAGACGCTCGCCGACAGCGGGGACGGCGTGCTGCGCATCGCCACGCACACTCCCACCGCGCTGCTGTCCGTACTGACCCCCTGGGCGCACGAGGCGGGCGTCGGGGAACTCCCCGAGCTGCGGGTGCACCGCCCCACGCTCGAGGACATCTACCTCGACCTGATCAGGGAGAACGTCAGCGGCACCGACCGCGGCACCGACACCCTCGGCCGCGCCGACGACGGCACCGACGACCTGACCGGCGACCGCACCAGCGAGGCGGGCATCCGATGACACTCACCGAACCCTCCACACCCTCTCCGGGCCGCATCGACCCGACCGTGCCGAAAGCGGAGCGTGCGATGGCCGAGTCCCCTCGGATGCCCGGCGTCTGGCGAGCCTCCGCGGCCCGTTCCAAGGTCGAGCTCAGGGCGTTCTTCCGCAACAAGCAGTCACTGGTCTTCACCCTGATGTTCCCGGTGATCCTGCTGGTCGTCTTCGGCTCGATCTTCTCCGGCAAGGTGGCGGGCACCCAGACCGACCTCAAGCAGGTCTTCATGGCCGGCATCGTCGCGGCCGGCGTGATGAGCACCGCCTTCTCCGGGCTCGCGATCAGCATCGCGATCGAACGGGACACCGGTACGGTGCGCCGGCTCGCGATGACGCCGATGCCGAAGTCCGCCTACTTCGTCGGCAAACTGGTGCGCGTAATCGTCACCACCGCGCTGGAGACGGCACTGCTGCTGGGCATCGCGCTGACCCTGTTCGGCCTTCCGCTGCCGAGCACGGGCGAACGCTGGGCGACCCTGGGCTGGGACCTCGCTCTCGGGACCGTCGCGTGCGCCATGGCCGGTGCGGCGTACTCGGCGCTGATCCCCAACAGCCGTTCCGCGGCGGCGATCGTGACGCCGGTCTTCATGGTGCTGCAGTTCATCTCGGGCGTCTTCTTCCCCTTCGGCCAGCTGCCGCGCTGGATGCAGACGGTGGCCGCGTTCTTCCCGGTCAAGTGGATGGCACAGGGCTTCCGTTCGGTCTTCCTGCCGGACTCCTTCACCGTGGTGGAGCCGGCCGGCAGCTGGGAGCTGGGACGCACCGCGCTGGTCCTCGCGCTGTGGGCGCTGGGCGGCCTGGTGGTCACCGCCCTGACCTTCCGCTGGCGCGGGCCGCGGGTCCGCTGACGGACGGTCGAGGGCCTCTGGAACCCCGGGCCGCTGACGGCCTGGGGACCACTGACGACCAAGGGACCGCTGACCACTGAGGGCCACTGACGACCAAGGGACCGCTGACCACCGAGGGCCACTGACAACCGAGGGCCACGCGTCTACCGACCACCGGTCCGCCGACGATCCCAGGAGCAGGACCATGACCACGGCGCCGGTGCGCCTGCCGGAGCACCTCGACCACCCCTTCTCCCCCGCGGGGCGGACCAACCCCCATCCGGCGTACCGGTGGCTGCGGGAGAACGATCCGGTGCACTACGACGCCGCCTCCCGGTTCTGGCTGGTCACCGGGCACGCCGACTGCCAGACGGTGCTCCGGGACCCGCGGTTCTCGGCGGCCGGGGGGCAGCGGGAGCGTGCCCGTGACGACCAGCTCCCCCCGTCGATGCTCACCACCGACCCGCCGGACCACCACCGGCTGCGGGCCCCAGGGGCACTGCTCCTGGGGCCGTCCGCCGTCCGGTCCGTCGCCGGCGATCTGGCCCGCGATGTCGACGAGCTGCTCGACCGGCTCGCCCGGCGCCCGGGGGCCGAACGCCCGGACGCGGTCGCCGACATCGGACGGCCGCTGGCCACCGCCGCCTTCGGGCGTCTCTTCGGGCTCGCGCCGGATGAGTACGCCCGCTTCGAGACCCTCGCCCGGGCCGCCTCCATCAACCTCGACCCGATGGTCCCGCCGGCCCGTGCCGCCCTCGGCCGGACCGCTGCCGCCGCCCTCACCCGCTATCTGGACGCGCACAGCGCCGCGTCGGCGCCGGGCGGCTGCGCCGCACCGCTCGCCGCGTTCGCGGCCGACGACCGGCTCACCAGGCCGGAGATGCTCGGCGTCCTCAACCTGGCGGTGGTGGGCGGCTGGCAGCCGCTCGCCGAGCTGGTCGGCAACGCGCTGTGCACCCTCCTCCCCGACCGCGCCGCGGTGCGCCGGCTCGTCGCCGGGGACGACGCCGACGGGGAGACGGGCGACGGGGACGGAGAAGCGGCCCGCCGCGCCGTCGACGAGCTGCTCCGTCTCGAGGCGCCCATCCCCTTCACCGCCCGGGTCACCACCGACACCGTGGACCTGGCCGGCGGCACCCTCCCGCCCGGCGCGCGCGTCCTTGCGGTGATCTCCGCGGCCAACCGCGACCCGGCCGTCTTCGCCGACCCCGACCGGCTGCGCGTCGACCGGCACCCCAACCCGCACCTCGCCTTCGGCGGCGGCCCGCACTTCTGCTTGGCCGCCCAGCTGGTACGGCAGGTGGGCGGCCTGCTGCTGCCGCGGCTGCTGCGCCGGTTCCCCGAGATGCGCGGCCCGGACGGTGCGCCCGACTGGGACCGCTGCCTGGTACCGCGGCGCCTGCGCGCCTTCCCCGTGGACCTGGGCGTCCCGGGCCCGGGCCCCCAGGACCCCGGCACGGCAGAGGAGGACCACGGCTGATGCGGGCCGACGTCATCGTGGTGGGCGCCGGCGCCGCCGGCCTGGCCTGCGCCGGGCGCCTCCACCGGGAGGGGCTGAGCGTGGTCGTCCACGAGGCCCGGGACCGGGTGGGCGGCCGGATCCACACGTTCCACCCCGCCGACGGCGGGCCTCCGCTGGAGCTAGGCGCCCAGGTGGTGCACGGCGCGCGCAACCCGGTGCACTCACTGGTCGGCGCCGACCGGATGGTCACCGTGCCGCGCCGGATCACCGCCCGCCTCGTCGAGGACGGCGGCAACCAGGACATGGGCGTCCTGAGCAGCCATGGCCGTCGTCCCCCCTGGCTGCTGGAAGCCGGGCTGCACCGGGACCCGCACCCCGGGGGCCAGTCGGTCGGCGCCTGGCTGCGCGCCCGCGGCAGCGGGCACCTCGAGGTACGGGCGGCGCGGGAGTGGTTCCGACAGAACTGGGCCGCCGAACCGGACGAGTTGAGCGCCCGGGGCGTGTCGGGCGCCCACCGGGGCGACACCGGCGCCGGCGAGGGCGAGTTCGCCGTGCGGGGCGGATTCGACCGGCTTCCGCTGCTGCTCGCGCAGGGCCTGCGGATCAGTCCCGGCGATCCCGTACACGAGATCCGCTGCCTCCCCGGACGGGTCGAGGCCGCCACCGTGCGGGGTACGACCAGCGCCTTGGCCGCCGTGATCACCGTGCCGCCCCCGGTGGTGGCGCAGGGTCGGCTGCGCCTCGTCGGGCCCGGGTCCGCGGCACTCGACGCGAAGACCGCGGCCGCCGGCCGGATACCGCTCGGCGACGGGTACTGCGCGGTGGTGACCCTGACCCGCGCAGCGCCCGGCACCGCCATCACCTTCGACGCCGACGGCAGGGGCGGCTTCGTCCGCTGCTCCGCGGGCCGGCCGGAGGTGCTGTTCGTGGCGAAGGCCGGGGCGGCCGGCGCCCTGCGCGCCGCCGTGCGCAGTACCCCGGCGCTGTCGTCCCTGCTGGAGACCGTCATGCCCTGGACCGCGGCCGCCCGGGTGGCCGGCCTGACCACCGCGGACTGGGGTCGGGACCCCTGGACCTCCGGCGCGTTCACGGCCCCGCGCACGGGCTGCGAGGACGCCGTACGGCAATGGGCCGCGCCGGTGGACGACACCCTCTTCTTCGCCGGCGAGGCGACCGTCACCGGCAGCCGGCTGCCCTGGGTGCAAGGCGCCCTGGCGAGCGGTGAGCGGGCGGCGGAGGAACTGCTCAAGGTATTGGCGAATCGATGACCATGGAATCCACAACTGTGCACAACGGCTGGTATCTGCTGGCCTTCCGGTCCGAACTGACCGAGGAGATCACCCCGCTGGAGGTCGGCCACCGCCGCCTGATGGCCGTGCGGGAGGACGACCGGATCCGGGTCTTCGACGCCGTGTGCCCGCATCGCGGCGCGCATCTCGGGTACGGCGGCAAGCGCCAGGGCGACTGCGTGGTCTGCCCCTTCCACGGGAAGCGGATCGCCCTCGCGGACGCCTCCAAGCGCTGGTCCGTGGCCGAGCACACGGTGCTCGCCTGGGGCGAGGCGCTCTTCGTCCGGCTCACCGGCGACCCGGGCGGCGACCGCGGCTTCGAGCGGGCCGTGCAGGCATGGGAGACCACGTACCCGCTGGTCAAGGCCGTCACCCTGCCCGTCGCGGTGGCGTCCGAGTACGTCGTGGAGAACGCCTTCGACCCCGACCACTTCAAGGCCGTCCACGGGGTGCCCGGCACCCGGGGGATGGCGACACGGACGGGCGGCAGCGGGGAGCTCGTGATCGAGGGCGAGTTCCTGATGCAGACCTCGCCCTGGCAGGACGCCCGCCGGCTGGAGGAAGTGCGCTGGGAGGCGGTACGCACCGGGACGGTGCGCTGGGACTACAAGCCCCGTTTCCTGGCCCGCGCGTTCAGCCCGTCCGTGGTGGTCACCGAATTCGGGCCGCCGGAGGAGGTGCATGTCATCGTCACCGGCTCGGTGCCGACGGCCGGGGGCGGCTGCGTCGCCCGGGTCGCGATCGGCGTGCGCGGCGATCAGCGGTCCGCGCTGCCCGCACTGATCGCGGGCAGCGATAAGGCCCTCGGCGAGGACAAGGTGGTCTGGGAGCACCTGGACCCCCACGCGACCGCCGACTACGACGCCCGCGACACACCGGTACGCGCCTTCCGCATGTTCTGCACCGGCTTCGGCGACCTGAGCGGAGCGTCGGGCGAGGCGGGCGCGACCGACGAGGCCGGTGCGGCGGGGGCGGCGCGATGAACGAACTCCGTCTGCACCGTTCCGGCAGTGGACCCGCCGTGCTCTGGCTGCATGGTTACACCATGGACTCCACCGTGTGGCGGCCGCTGTGGGACCGGCTGCCCGGCTGGGGCCATATCGGCGTGGACCTGCCCGGCCACGGCGGCTCCGCCCCCGTCCCGGCCGGGCTGACGCTCACCGAACTGGCCGGGGGGCTCGCCGAGATCGCCGAGGACACCGGGGCCCGCCGGGTCGTCGCGCTGTCCTTCGGTTCGATGGCCGCCGTACAGCTCGCCGTACAGCGGCCGCGACTGGTCGAGCGCCTGGTCGTGGCGGCCCCCACCCTGGCCGGTACGGCGAACGACGCGGCGGCGAAAGCGCGTTACCGCCAGCTGGCGATGCTGTACCGGATGACCGGTCCGGGGGAGCAGCTGGCCGACCTGTGGATGCAGTCGCCGCCCGACATCTTCAAGGGCACCGAGCGGCACCCGGAGGTACGGGCCGCGCTGCGGGCCGTCGTCGCCCGGCACAGCTGGGCGGAGCTCGGCAACGGCGCGATGGACGGCCTGACCGCCTGCCGTCACACCGAGGACGATCTGCGCCGGATCACCGCGCGCACCCTGGTGATCGTCGGTGACGACGACATGCCCGCGTTCGTCCGCAACGGCGAGCTGCTGCAGGCCGCGGTCCCGGACTGCCGGCTGCTGACCCTCCTGGAAGCCGGGCATCTGCCCCTCCTGGAGCGTCCCGCGGCGGTGGCCTCCCTGATCGCTTCGCATCTGGACTGAACGGGCGTGCGGACGGGGGGCAGGGCATGGCGCCCTGCCCCCCGTCCGCCTGCGCGGCGGTCGCCTCAGCGGCTGCGGCGCAGCGGGTTGATGACGCCGAAGGCGCCGGTCAGCGTCGAGGGGTCGACGAAGGAGCCGCCGGGACCGTGGGTGCGCCGGAAGTTCTCGACGAGCCCGGCGAAGGACGGGTCGGCCTTGACGCGGTAGGCGGCGAGCATGTTGACCCGCTCGGGCGTCGAGATCTCCTGCTCCGCGCGCAGCTCGTGGCTGCGGGACAGGTGGTACATGCCCTCGACCGTGTAGCCGCGGTCCAGCCAGCTCTGCCACAGCGCGTCGCGGTCCGCCTCCTGGCCCGCGAAGTACTCGAGGGCGCGCGGGCGTGGGCCCTCGGGCGCCGGGACCGCCGGCACCGGGTCCGCCCTCAGCTCCACCCGCCGCCCGCACAGGTACAGCACGCCGATGCCCTTGCGGACGCAGAGGTTGAGCGCCTCCGCGGCCGTGTCCACGATGGCCTCGCTCTTGTCGTTGAGCGAGGTGTTGCACAGGATCGGCACCCCGGTCGCGGCCCGGAAGGCGTCCAGCGCCCGGTGCAGCGCCGGGTTGGCCCGCGCGGTGACGGTCTGGTGCCGGGCCGAGCCGTCCAGATGAACGATCGCGGGCACCAGATCGCGCACTTCGGGCCGCACCTGGACCGCTTCGAGCATGTACGGCGACTCGCGGTCCGAGGCGAACCACTGCGGTGCGTGCTCCGCCATCACGACGGGCGCGACCGGCCTCCACCACTGGCGGCGCTTGATGTCGTTCAGCATGTCCTTGACCTTGGCCGACCGCGGGTCGCCGAGCAGGCTGCGGTGGCCCAGCGCGCGCGGCCCGAGCTCCGCCGGGCCGTCGACCCAGGCGATGACGCCGTCGGAGACATCGCCGACGAACCGGTCCGCCGAGAAGTCGGTGACCGAGGCGATCCACGGGGCGAACTCGGCGACGGCGTCCTCGGCGTCCGTCACGTCGCGGCCGAAGTAGGCCGAGTCGATGCGGAGTTCGGCCGTCCGAAGCGCGCCGGAGCCGTACAGGCCGAGCAGGCCCAGGCCGATGCCCTGGCCGGAGTCGTTGGCGCAGGGCGGGGTGATCAGCCCCTTGAAGCCGAACCGGTCCATCAGCAGGGTGTTGGTGGGGCAGTTGAGCGCGTAGCCGCCGCTGGTGGACAGATAGGTGTCCTCGGCCCGGATTCCGCCCGCCGCGAGCAGCCGCTCGACGTTGCGGACGGCGATGGACTCGCAGCAGCGCTGGACGACCTTCATCACGGCGCTGCGCAGGTGGTCCTCGCGGCTGAGCGCGGGGTCGAGGGTCCTTCCCTCCAGCCGGCGTTCGGCTTCGGCGACGATGTCGCGCACCAGATCATGTGCCTGCTTCCACGGTTGCGTCGCCGCCCCGCCGAAGAACGTCACATCCTCGATCGCGGCTTCGGTGTCGAACGGGATGCTGGTCGGTGAAGCCGAGGCCAGGGCCATCAGTGAGCCCGGTTCCAGGCCGAAGACGGTCTCGGCGGCCGTGTAGAGGGGTCCGGGTGACTCGACGGGCTCGAAGGTGATCTGCCCGGCCTTGGACACGCAGCCCGCGTACCAGTAGCGATTGGGGCGGTTCTCCTGCGCGTAGTCGGGGAGCGCGTCGATGGCCAGACCGATGATCTGTTCCTCGCGGAAGAGCCTGGTGTCGCGCATGACACCGCTGAAGAGGTGGGCCAGGCTGTGGACGGGGAAGTCCTCGGCACCGGCCGGCTTCGGCACGGGCCGGTCCTTCGGCAGACCCGGGGTGCCCCAGCAGGCGCTGATGTCGGCGAGGGTCAGGCCCTCCTCGGCCAGCAGGGCGTCCAGGAACGCCGTGGCGCGCTCCTCGGTGTAGAGCGGCCAGAAGTGGTGTTTCTGCCCGCTGACCCGTTCCAGCTCCCAGACGCGGACCAGCGTCAGCGCCGATCCCTCCTGCCGCCAGAGGGCGACGTTCTGGTCGTGACGCACGGAGAACACCGCGCCCGGTCCGGGCGGAGTGAGATAGGCGGACAGGAAATACTCGGTCACGATTCCTCTTTCCTCTGGCTGCCAGGACGAGGTATTTCCGGTCCACCGCGAGGGAAGGAGTCATCCCCGCCAAAGACCAGCCGCCTTCCCCGGCGTCGGTGACAACGCGGTCATTCAAACACGCCCACCGGAGCCCGTACATACCGAAAAACCGTGGTACGTACGGCCGCTATTTCCGGTGTACGTATGCGCAGTAACCGAATTCGGTATTCCGGCTGTTCTCGCGCCGGACGGCCGTCGTGGTCAGAGCCAGCCGCGGCGGCCCGCGTGGAGTCCGGCCTCGAAGCGGCTGCGCGCACCGAGCCGTTCCATCAGGTCCGCCATCATCCGGCGGACGGTGCGCAGCGACAGTCCGAGGTGCTTGCCGGCGGCCTCGTCGGTGTAGCCCTGGCCCAGCAGCCGGAGCAACTGCTGTTCCTGGCGGGTGAGTCCCTGCTCGTCCCGCTCCTGCGGGGTGCCCAGCGGTGTCGCGTCGGCCCAGACCTGCTCGAACAGGGAGACCAGGGCGGTGATCACACCCATGGAGGTGATCTGGACCGCGCCCTTGCGGGTGTCGGCCGGATCGAGGGGGACCAGGGCGACCTCCCGGTCGAAGATGACCATCCTCAAGGGCAGCGCCGGTACCGTCCGTACCTGGCCGCCCAGTTCGGTCAGCCACTCGGCGTGCTTGGTGGTCGCGCGGTCCTTGCGGACGCTGTCCAGGAAGACGGAGCGCATGCGCACGCCCCGGCCGAGGGCCTCCATGTTGAGCGGACGGCTCGCCTCCAGGGAGGCGGCGGACCGGGCTCCGCCGGGGCTGAACGCGAGGCACTCGGTGGAGATCGAACGGGTCAGCTCCTCCAGCCGGGCCTGCACGGTCGCCATGCCCATCAGCCGCTCGATCCGGTTGTTCTGCTCGCTCGCCGACTCGTCGCGGTACTCGGCCAGCATCCGGGTGATCGCGGCCTGGCTCTCCTCGAACTCCTGCTCACGGCGCTGCCGCTGCAATTCGTTGTGCTGCAGCAGGGCCGCCAGTCCGACCCGCGGATCGACGGGCAGCAGTCCGCCGGGGGCTTCACCGGGCACCTCCTCGGAAGGCCGGAGCAACCGGAGGTCGGCGAGCTGGTCGAGCGCGGCCCGCACCTCGGACTCGCTCATGCCCAGCCGTGACGACAGCTCCTCGACTCCCAGCTGATGGTCGGTCAGCATCAGTCGGTAAACCGCCTGTGTCGCACCATCGATTCCCCGCATGGCTGGCGTATCACCCCTCGCACGCACGGCCCTTGATCCCCCCGGCCCCCCGTTCGGGCGTACCGCCGACCGATCATCCCACGCCGCCGAGAGGGACGACAACCAGCCACGGCGTGATCCCCGCCGCAGCCGGCCCCACCGCTCCGCATTTGCGTGGCACCAAAGTGCCAAGGTGCTTTTCATGCCGCCCCGAAGATCTTCCGAAGCGTGGACGGCTCCAGCAGAATCCTTCCTGCCGGGAGGCCACGGGGGCCTTCCCAATCCGATACGCCGGCCGATGATGATTTCGCCCTCACCCGTGATGGCGGCACATCAGGAATTGACCTGCGGCCGTATATCGGAGCAAAGAATTTCCTGGGGGAATCATGCTTTCCTGTACCAAGCTCTCTGCGTCCGCTCTGCTCACGATGTTCGTTTCGCTGGGCGTGCTGGCCGGCCCGGCCCACGCGGCGGCGCACGGCACCCTGCCGGCCGGCACGACCACCGCCGTCTCCACCGCCGTCTCCACCGCCGTACAGACCGCCGTGCACGGCGGTGGGTTCGTCGGTGACGAGGACATCCACTGGGACTGAGACCGGCCCCGCCGTCCGCACCACCGATCCAAAAGGGCTGAGACAACCGTGCACATGGCCACCGCCACGCTGGTCGGACCGACCCCGGAGCACGTCCTGGACGGGACCCTGCTGGGCTCGCTGCTGTGGGCCGTGGCCGAGGAACGCCACGGGCTGGAGCACGTCAGCGTGGCCGCCCGTCCGGGGCGGACCGATGTGGTCCTCTTCTACACCGGCAACAGCCCCTGCGCGGCAGACGCGGCCGGCGCCGATCTGTGCCGCCGGGCGCTGTGGGCGGCCTCTCAGCTCCACGGCTGGCGCCTCGGCCCCGGGCCGCACTAGGGCGCGTCCGCGCCCGCGCACCGCACCGCACCGCACCGCACCGCTCAACGGAATGTGCAACAACCCGTCAGGAGACGCTGTGACGGCATGGGAACCGATCGTGCTGAACTTCTTCGGCATCGAAGTCGCTGTCATCTCGGCCGACCGGGACGAGGTCGCGTTCCACTTCGGTCCGCACATCGTGAAGAACCCCGGCGGTCCCGGTCAACTCCGCGTGGAGTTCTCCGCGTCGGCCGGTCCCGCCCCGGCGGAGTTCCTGGTGCGGCGCGGTGACGGCACCCCCTTGCTGCGCCGGGCCTTCCGGGGCTGGGGGAACGTGCCTCCTGCCCTGCCGCCCTTCGCCGCGCTGCAGGACCGGTTCTGCCTGGTGCCGGCCGTCGTGCTCGCCAAGGCAGGCGCGACGGTGGCGCTGATCGGCGGACCGTACGCGGAGCAGGCCAACGTCGGGGCGGCGCTGGCACACCGGTCCTGGGAGTTCGTCTCCGGCCGGCTGCTGGTGCTGGACCGCCGTACCGGGGAGGTCCTGCCGTATCTCGTCCCCCTGCAGGCGCGCGGCAGGGCAGCCGCCTGGCTGCGGGGCGCGGGACTGCCGAACGAGCTGTGCCTCGCGGTCACCTCGCCGGCCGGCGCCGAGGTGCTGCTGGTGCGGCCGGAGTGTCTCGGGCCGGTGGCGCCGGTCCGGGCCAGGCTGGGCCCGCCTACGCTGGTCCAGCTGTGCCGAAGTGCTGATGAAAGCGTCCGGTTGACGCCCGCCGAGTTCGCCGTGCAGGCATGGCCGGAGGGTTCTGCCGGGCTGCTCGACGCAGCGCCCGCCCACCGTCTGGAACTGCCCGGCGTCAGCGGGGCGGAGGAGGCGGCCGGGTTGATCGACCAGGAAGTACCTCACGAGGAGGGGGAAGCATGCCTTTACGTACCGACTACGCCGCCGGCACACCGTGCTGGGTTGACTGCATCACTCCGGATCTGACCGCGAGCCAGGCGTTCTACACGGCGCTGCTGGGCTGGGAGTTCACCACCGAGACGGCCGGCTACCACCTGGCCACGCTCGACGGGCACATCGTCGCCGGCTTCGGTGGCAGTCCGGCCGGAATGCCCCCGAACGCCACCTGGAACGTGTATCTGGCCACCAAGGACGCCGACCACACCTGCGTCGAGGTCGGGCGGCTGGGTGGACGGGTGGTGATGAACCCGGTGCCGGCGGGTGACGACGGGCGGCTCTTCCTCGCGGTCGACCCCTCGGGCGTGGTCGTCGGCTTCTGGGAGGGCCACCACGACGAGGGAGTGGTGCTCGCCGGGGAGCCCGGGACGGTCTCCGGGCACGAGCTGCGGGTGCCCGACGCCGTACGGGCCGCCCGCTTCTACGGCGAACTGTTCGGCTACCGGCTCGCCTCGCAGGACGAGCGGCTGGAGCTGGAACTGGACGGGTCCGCCCAGGCCCGCGTGGTCGAGAGCGACCAGGGCCGGCCGCTGTGGCTGCCGTACTTCGGCGCGGCCGACGCGGCGGACGCCGTGCGCCGGGCGCTCGCTCAGGGGGCGACGGTGGTCCGCTCCGGCCCGGGAGAGCCGACGGTGCTGCGGGACCCGTGGGGTGCCGAGTTCGGGTTGATCGGCGTCACAACGCCTTGACGGCCGCGCCGAGTTCGGCACGTCCCTTGATGGCGAGCTTGCGGTAGATCCGGCCCAGGTGGGTGTCGACCGTACGCTTGCTCAGGCAGAGCCGCTCGGCCACCTCCAGATTGCTCAGCCCCTGCAGGACGAGCTCGGTCACCCTGCGCTCGCTCGGGGTGAGCCGGACCGGGCCCGCGTCGCGCGTACCGATCACCGGGCCGCGATCCGGTGCCGGGCGGGGACGGGTGTCCGTACCGGGCGGCGGGTCGGCGGCGATGGTCCGGGCCGCGGCGTACTCGCCCAGCATCTGGTACGCCTGGGCGGCGTGGGTGCGCCACGGGACGCAGGCGGGGTTGGCGATGCCCCGCACGGCCAGCTGGTGGCCGCACTCCAGGAAGAGCCGGAGTGCCTCCTTGTGGTCGCCGCGCGCCGCCGCGACCAGCCCGCGGGCCTCCAGCACCACCGCCCGGACCAGCGGATGGGTGTCGGCGGGCAGCGCGGCCCGGGTGAGCCGCGACTCGTCGGGAACCTGGCCGCGCCGCAACAGGACCCGGATCCGCAGTGCGGTCGCCGCGCCGACCAGCTCGTCGGCATGGATCTGCGCCGCCAGCCGGGCCGCCCGGTCGGCGTCGGACAGCGCGGTGTCCAGGTGCCCCTGCCGGTAGGCGATGTCGGAGCGGGCCAGCAGCGCCAGCGCCAGCTCGCCCGGGTGGTTCATGCGCTGGGCCGAGCGGACCACCCGGCCGGCCCAGGCGGCCGCCTCGTCCAGCCGGCCGCTCCAGGCGAAGGCCATCGCCGCGCCGAGCACCCCGATACCCGCTTCGGCGGGTGAAGCGCCGCTCACGCACCGGGCCGCCAGCCGGACCGCGCGCCGGGGTGAGCGCCCCCCGGCCGCGGCCATGGCGGCCAGCGCGCCCAG
>NZ_JBEPBF010000128.1:0-30081 GCF_040298985.1 Streptomyces sp. NPDC001093
GGGCGAGCCAGGCGTCGACGTCGGCTGGGATGTAGCCGTCGGCGCGGCGGGTGAGTTCGTCGCGGACGGCTTCGTCGCCCTCGCGAGGCTCGGCCTGCTCCAGCGTGCCCAGCTTGTGCAGCGCCTGGAGCTCGTCGGGGCGGGCCGCGATCCGGGCGGCTTCGCGCAGCTCGGCTTCGCGGGCGGCGGCGGCCGCGGCTTCGGCGGCGAGCTCGGCCTGGCCGACGTCGTCGGTGTCCGGGTCGTACACGGTGCCCGGCGCCGCGTCGGTGAGCAGCTGGTCGATGCGCTCCCACTCCGCCAGCTCCGCCCGGCCGCGCGTGTCGTCGGCCAGGTCCTCGTGCCGCGAGTCCTGCCGGGCATCGAATCGGGCGTCCTCGAGGGCGCGGGCCACGGCGGCGTCCATGCCCTTCGCGCGGCGGCGTACCACGCGCCGGCCGATGCGGGCGTGGTCGACCGGCTCGCGGGCGCGGCGACGCGTGAGGCGTGTGGGCGGCGGACATCGCGCCGGGGCGACCAGAGCGTGGTCATCAAGTCCTCGCGTTCGTCTGCGGATTTGGGAGCGGGCCGCCGCCAGAACGCTGTGCGGCGGCCCGCGAATATGGGTTATAGCGGGCTCTTAATTCCGGCCGGGTCAGAATTGGAACTCGATCGACCGAACGTGTGTGAAATCGGCGCGCAGCCCGTCGGCCCGAGTGCCCCAATCCGTGAAATACGACTCGGTGATGGCCTCAGCGACGATCGGATGCAGCTCCTCCTCCGTCGCACCGGCCTCCTGGAGCTGGAGGATCTGGGAGGCGTAGGTGGGTGATATCGGCGTGGTGATGGTGCGCTCGCGGCCGTCGTCCGAGCTGCCCGTGCAGGTGAATCCGAAGTAGGCCGTCACCTCCACCATCATCCCGCTGGAGGTGGCTGCTCGTTCCTTCGCCTGTGATCTGACCTGCGGTTGCCACTGGGATTCGGTCTCCTCGGCGAGCACGGCATGGAGGCGCTTGTGGGGCTTCTTCAGCTGTCCGGCGCGGTAGCGCTGCACGGTGCGGGTCGAGACGCCCAGGCGTTCGGCGAGGGCCTTCGTGGATCGCTTGGCCCGCGTGTAGAGGAATTCCATCTGAGCCTTTGCTGATTTCGGCGCGGGCCGGGTGAACACCTTCCGCTCCGCCCGTACGAGGGCGTCCAGGACCTTGCCCCTGCGTGGGGTCGGCTGCTGCGAGTCGTGCTGATCGTCCATGGGAGAAGCGTCCGTCAGGTCACCTGTGGACAGATGGCGGCAAGCACACCCCCGCGTCGCACGGACGGCGCTGTTGTGACGGCGATCGGTAGTTGGCCCCCCCGATCGGTAATTGGCTCCCAGGCGATCTGCGATCGCGATCTCTTGGTCAGCCCCCGGTTCCGCGACCTCCCACGCCCGTGATGTCCGTGGACTGGTCGGCGTGCCCGACGCGAGTGGGTCCACCCTGGGTCTCGACGTGCCGGCGATCGTCGCGAGCCTCCTCATCGCCCGGCCGGTCTGCTGGGTTGGACTGTTCGCGCGGTACCGCGTCACCATGCGCGACCGATCCCGAGAGGAGAAATCGGCGCCGGTCAGGCCGTGGCGTTGACGTCTGCCCAGTGGACGGCGTGTCCGGGGCGGTCGTGCTCGCCGTGGGCGGCGGTGATGTGGTCGATGATGTCCAGCCCGCGGCCGTGCTCATCAGGGGTGCCGCTGGCGGCCCAGTCGCCCTCCCTGTCGGCGGGGCCTCCGTCGGAGACCTCGATGTGCACCCGGCAAGTGTCCGCGTCGCGGTTCAGCGAGAGGTTCAGTGGGGGCTGGGCGTGCTCGACGGCGTTGGTGACGAGTTCGGAAACGGTCAGCAGCACCGAGTCGGCCGCCTCCCGGGGGACACCCCACCACGTCAGGAGCCTCTGGGTGATCCTGCGGGCCTCTCCGGCGGCTTCCGGGCGGTGCGAGAGGGGCCAGGCATCGCCCGCTGCCTGTCGCGGCCTCCGGGTGACGCCTCGACTCGGGGAGACGGTGGGTGTGTAGGTGCAGGTCATGATCATCACCCTCTTCCGGCGCCACGGTGACGCCCGGGACTCCAGGCCCCTAACGACCCATGAGCCATTTATACCACTGCTCTATATAGTTTGTCTATATAGAGCAGTGGTATAAATGGCTTGAGTTGAGGATCTTGGCCTGGCGGACGACGAGATTGCAGCTGGCCGGTAGAGCCGCTTACAGCCTGCAGGATTGTCCGGGGTTTCCCCGCAGGGCAGCGTAGGGACCGGGAAAACGGAATGGAACGGACGCCAGAAGGCCCAAGGCCCGGCAGCCACCTTCCTTGCGCGTCACGTCTGATGCACTGTCACTTTCCCTTTCACTCCAGGAGATTGATCATGCGTAACATCAAGTGGCCCCTCGCCGTCCTCGCAGGTCTCACGCTGGCCCTGGGAGGTTCCGCCGTGTCGGCCGTCGCCGCACCGACCGCGCCGGTGGGCGTGGTTCAGGGTCACAGCAGCCCCAACAACGATGACGACGACACCGCCTACGTCATTCACATCCACGACCACGACCACGGCCACGGCGGCTGGAGGTGGGGACGGTAGTTCCGTCCCTGAGGGGGCCGGCCCCGCGTCGGCCCCCGTCCGCGCCCGGCCGGCGCTCCTGCGGCCGGTCGACGGGCCGGCGCTCGGCCTCCTCAGTGACGTCGAAGCGCAGCGGCGGTCTGGTCGCGGCCTGTGCGGCCGCTCGGCCCGAGCGGCAGCTCCGCACTGAGGGTGGTCCCCGCCATGGGCGGACTGTCCAGAACCATCCTGCCGCCGAGGGCTTCCACCCGGTCCTTCAGACCCACGAGGCCGGTACCGGCGGCGAAGGCGGCGCCGCCGACGCCGTCATCCTGTACGCGGACACGCAGTACGCCAGAGTCGGTGTCCACGGTGACGGTGACGGTCGAGGCTTCTGCGTGCTTCGCCGCGTTCGTCAGCGCCTCGGAGACGACGTAGTACGCGCTGACTTCCACACGTTCGGGCAGTCTCCCTCGGAGGCGCACCTCGACATCGACGGGGAGGGCCGATCGGCGGGCGAGCGCCCTCAGCGCGGGACCGAGGCCGCCGTGAGCCAGGACCGCCGGATGGATGCCCCGAGCCACCTCGCGGAGTTCGTCGAACGCGCCCGTGACCCCGGCGGCGACGTCGCGCAGTCGCGCGCGGAGCTCGTCCAGGTCCGGCGGGACCGTCAGCTGCGCGTGCTGGAGCAGGAGGAGCAATGACACGAGCCTCTGCTGCACGCCGTCGTGCAGATCACGTTCGATACGGCGGCGCGCACCGTCGGCGGCCGTCACGACACGGGCGCGTGAGGCGGTCAGTTCGGCATGGGTCCTGGCGTTCTCCACGGCGATCGCCGCCAGGTCGGCGAAGGCAGCCATCTGGGACTCGGTGTTCGCCGGGAACGGGCCGTCGCTCTCCTTCGAGACGACGATCGCACCCCACGCCTCCCCGTCCACCACGATCGGGCGCCCCACCGACGAGCGCATGGCTGGTGCCCGTGCCTTCCGGGCGATCGCCGCGGTGGTGTCCTCGACGTCCTCGATGCGGACGGGACCGCACGTCGGCCGGACCTGGCGGGCGGCCTCGCGTCCCTCGAGGGCAGAGCGAGCACCGACGGGCGACGGATCCGGCCCGCCCCGACGGCTCCAGGTCGCGACGCCACGCATGCCGCCGTACGCCTCGAAGCGCGCCAGGCAGGCCAGATCGGCGCCGCAGAGGAGACCCGTCTCGCGGGCCACGGCCTCGAACACGGTCGACGGCGGAGCGGACCGTGCGACAAGTGTCGCTACCTGCCGCAGCGCGGACTGCTGCTGCGACAGCTGTGCCGACACCTGAGCGGAGCGCCGCAGCCGCACCGCCAGCCGACCGACGATCGCCGCCGTGAGGAGGCAGGCGGCCAGGGCGACGGCGGATCGCGAGCCGGTGATCCCCAGGCTGTGCTGCCCGGCGTACGGCGCGACGGTGCCCAGGAGGCCTGCCATGATCGCCGTTCCGGTGGGCTGGCCCTTCACCCAGTACCGACTCCGCACGTCCACCCGGCCCTGCGTCATCGCTTCACGCCCCTTGCGCGACCCGGCCCGGACCCGGCGGTTCAGCGGTCGACCGGTGCCGGTGCCCATGAGAGCCTGCAGCTGAGCAGGGCATCGCCGCCATCGGCCGGCGAAGGGGCCGGCCGGGCATGCCGCACGGAACGGTGGAAGGCGCGGTATGACACAGCTGCGAGTGGTTCTGGCGGACGACGACGTGCTGCTCCGCCAGGGCCTGGCGGGCCTGCTCGAGCGGGCCGAGGTATCCGTGGTGGGGCAGGCCGGTGACGGCCCGGCCTTGTTGCAGCTCGCGAGGGACACGGTGCCCGACCTGGTCGTGGTCGACATCCGTATGCCGCCGACCAACACCACGGAGGGTCTGGAGGCGGCCCGGGTCATCCGCCGTGAGCTGCCGGATGTCGGCATCCTGGTCCTGTCCGCGCATGTCGAGGTGGAGCAGGCCATGGAGCTGTTGGCCGGCGGTCGGCGGATCGGGTATCTGCTCAAGAGCCGGGTCGCCGACGTGGAGGAGTTCCTGGAGGCGGTCAGACGGATCGCCAAGGGCGGGTCCGTCGTGGATCCTGCCCTGGTTCAGGAACTGGTCTCGGCGCAACGACGAAGGAATCCGCTCGACGAGCTGAGCGCACGCGAGCGCGAGGTGCTGGCCCTGATGGCGGAGGGCCGGTCCAACATCGGTATCGCACGCCGTCTCTGGGTCACCGAGGGCACCGTCGAGAAGCACGTGCGCAGCATCCTCGGCAAACTGGGCCTGTCCGAGACCGACGACGACCACCGGCGGGTACGAGCCGTCCTGACCTTCCTGCAGGCCCCCTGATCCTGCGCCGAACAGGACGCGGTCCGGCGACACCTCTGCGGTGCGGGGGAGCGCATCGACAGGGCAGCTGCCCGCCAGGCCGACGGGCGCCCGGAAACGGATCAGCATGTCGGCCGCCGTCCCCTCTGACGGCCCGACCCGTCCAGCGGCCACTGGCTCCCTGGTGCCCCAGTGACCGTGGCGGTGCAGGGCGCTCGTTCCGGCCGGTCGTCCACTCCCCCGCCTGCCGAGGTCGTCGCGTGGCGGCTGGTTGAGGTTGGCGCCTGCGTGGTCTCGCCGCGGTTGCGGATCAGGGAGGTGGCCGCGGCGACGAGGGCCATGGCGATGGCCAGGGTGAAGACGACGACCAGGCCGTCGTGGAACGGCCGGGAAATCAGGTGGGGGAAGAACTCCCGCCCGGTCAGGTTGGCGGCGTTGGCCCTCGGCAGGTGGTCGAGGATGGCCGGACCGAGCAGCTGCCGGACGGGGTTGTAGCCGAGGAAGGCCGCGAACAGGACCCCCACCGGCGGCAGCGTGGCGACGGTGTGAGCGGCTGGGGCGGGCACGTGCTGGGCGGTGAGGCCGGAGCCGAGGGTGTGCGGCAGCGAGCCGGCGAGCCCGGCGACCATCAGGGAGAAGAAGACGCCCATGGACAGCACCGTGCCGGCGTTCTGGAAGGTGGCGCGCATGCCGGAGGCGGCACCGCGGGCGTCCGGTGGAACGCTGGACATGATGATCGAGGTGTTCGGCGCCGCGAACAGCCCGTTGCCGAGCCCGTTGAGGAAAACCAGGACGGCGAAGGCGCCGTAGGGGAAGTCGGTGGGCAGCAGGAGGAGCCCGGCGAAGGAGACGGCCGTCACGGCGCATCCGGCGACGGCGAACGGCCGGGCGCCGAATCTGTCCGACAGGGCTCCGGACACCGGCCCGGCCGCGAGGAAGCCGACGGTGAGGGGCAGCAGGTAGATACCGGCCCACAGCGGGGTGTCGGCGTAGTCGTAGCCGTGGAGCGGCAGCCAGATGCCCTGCAGCCAGATGATGAGCATGAACTGCAGTCCGCCACGGGCGATCGCGCCCAGCAGCGTGGCCGCGTTGCCGCCGGCGAAGGCGGCGTCGCGGAACAGCCGCAGCGGGAACATCGGTTCGGTGACTTTCGCCTCCATCATGCAGAAGACGGCCAGGGTGAGGGCGCCCCCGGCCAGGCCGGCGAGCACCCAGGGGTCGGTCCAGCCCATGGTGTGTCCGCCGTAGGGCTGGATGCCGTAGGTGATGGCGGCCAGCAGTGCGGTCAGCCCGGCGCCGAAGGTGAGGTTGCCCCACCAGTCGATCCGCCCGGGATCGCGGATGCCCGTCTCGTGCAGCGACTTGTACGCCCACACGGTGCCGATCAGTCCGATCGGCACGTTGACCCAGAAGACGGAGCGCCAGTTCCATTCCACGAGCGCGCCGCCGAGAACCAGGCCGATGAACGTGCCGGCGATGCCAGCGACCATGTTCACGCCGAGCGCCATGCCGCGCTGCCGGGCGGGGAAGGCGTCGGTGAGGATGGCGGTCGAGTTGGCCATCAGCATCGCACCGCCGACGGCCTGCACGATCCGCCACCCGATCAGCCACAGCGCACCGGCCGGCCCGTGCAGCGGGTCGACCGAGAGGATCACCGAGGTGACGGTGAAGACGACGAATCCCAGGTTGTAGACGCGTACCCGGCCCCGCATGTCGCCGAGACGGCCGAGGGTGACGACCAGCACGGCAGTGACCAGCAGGTAGCCCATCAGCATCCACAGCAGGTAGCCGACGTTGCCCGGTTGGAGCGGGTCGAGCCGGATGCCGGTGAAGATACCGGGCAGCGAGATCAGCACGATCGAGCCGTTGATGGTCGCGATCAGCACGCCGAGCGTGGTGTTGGTCAGTGCCACCCATTTGTAGCGGGGGTGGTCGGCGCTGATCCAGGCGCGGCGAGTGCGGGGCCGGACGCCGGGGGCGGTGCCCGCAGGGCGGGGGGTTTGTTCGGCGGTCACCGGCAGTCCTCCCTCCTTGTCTCCTGTGGGACCTGGGGTCAGTTCACGGTGGCCGGGTCGAGCGCGGGTGCGGCCGCGAAGGCGGCCCACGGTGCGCGGTCGACGACCAGGTGGCGCAGCGTGCGTACCTGGCGCGGAGCGTTCCAGCCGAGTACGCCGACCACCCTGCCGTGGTGCCCGTAGGCGGCGGCGAAGTGGCCGTCGGACGGGTCGCCGTAGACGATCCGCATCTCCGCGTCCGGCGGGAAGATGCCGTACGCCTGGATCCTGGTGTCGTACTGGTCGGTCCAGAAGTAGGGCACGGAAGCGAACGGGGTGTAGCCGCCGAGCAGGTTGCCGACCGCGGCCATGGCCTGTTCGGTGGCGTTCATCCGGTGCTCCAGCCGCATCCGGGTGCCAAAGTGCGGGTTGAACCACGAGGCGACGTCGCCGGCGGCGTAGATCCCCGGTGCCGCCTCGCACAGTGCGTCGCACTCCACACCGTCCCTCAGGCGCAGTCCCGAACCCGACAGCCAGCCGGTCGCCGGCGTGGCGCCGAGAGCCAGAACGACCACATCGGCCGGCAGCGTGGTGCCGTCGCCGAGTTCCACCCCGGCCACCCGGCCGCCCGCCCCGCGCAGTCTGCGCACCCCCACTCCGCAGCGCAGGCGGGTTCCGTGGTCGCGGTGCAGGTCGGCGACGAGCTCGCCCACGCGGTCCCCGAACGGGCGCCGCACCGGGACGGGTTCCGGCTCGGCCACGGTCACCTCCAGGCCCATGATCCTGGCCGCCGCGGCAACTTCAGTGCCGAGGAATCCGGCGCCCACGACGACCACCCGGGGCCCGGCGAGCAGCGCGGCGCGCAGGGCGATCGCGTCGTCGAGCGTGCGCAGGACGTGGACTCCGGCCAGATCGCTGTCGGGCAGGCGTCGGGGAGCCACGCCGGTGGCGATGACCAGCGCGTCGAAGCCGATGCTCTCGCCGCCTTCCAAGTGCACCCGGCGGCCCGGGACGTCCAGGGCGACAGCGCGCTGTCCGAGCCGCAGATCGGCCTTCAGCCGCTCGAGGTCCCGCAGGCTGCGCAGGGTGGCCCGTTCGGGCTCCCAGGCGCCGGTGAGGATCTGCTTGGACAGCGGCGGACGGTCGTACGGCGGACGGGACTCCTCACCGATCAGCGTGAGCTCACCGTTCCAGCCTCGGCGGCGGAGGGTCTCGGCCGCAGTCAGGCCTGCGGCCGAGGCACCTACGATGACGATCCTCTTCACGCCTCCGCCCCCTGTTCCTCTGCTCCCTCTTCTTGGACCCAGATCGCCTGGGCCGGGCAGAGGGCGACGGCCTGCCGGACGTCGTCCGCCAGGCCGTCAGGCGGCTTCTCGGTGCGGAGTACGACGATGCCGTCCTCCTCCCGCTGGTCGAACACGTCCGGCGCGCTCAGCACGCACTGACCGGAGGCCACACACTTGTTCTGGTCGACGATCACCTTCATCGGATCCTCCTTTCCCGCACGGCATTTGGCCGCGCTCACCAGGTGACGGGCAGCTCGTAGACGCCATAGACGTTCCCGTCGTGCTTGAACGGGATCTCGTCGAGATCCACAGCGAGCTTCAACGTGGGAATGCGGCGGTACAGGGTGCTGTAGACGACCTGCAGCTCCACCCGGGCCAGCGGCTGGCCCAGGCACTGGTGGACGCCGAAGCCGAAGGCCACGTGATGACGGGGGTTGCGGTCGATGTCCAGCCGGTCGGGGGCGGGGAAGGCGTCGGGATCGCGGTTGGCGACGTCGTTGGCGAGTACGACGCCCTCGCCGGCGCGGATGGTCACACCGCCGACCTCGATGTCCTCCAGAGCCACCCGGCGGCGTCCGGTGTGCACGATGGTGAGATAGCGCAGGAGTTCCTCGACAGCTGAGGCGACCACCTTCGGGTCGTCGCTGTCGCGCAACCGGTCCAGCTGGTCCGGGTTCTGCAGCAGGGCCAGGGTGCCCAGCGCGATCATGTTCGCGGTGGTCTCGTGCCCGGCGGTCAGCAGCAGCATCCCCATGCTTGCCGCCTCATGCCGAGAGAGCTCACCGGCCCTGACCCGCTCGGCCAGCGTGGAGAGCACGTCCTCGGCCGGGTGGGCGAGTTTGACGCCGATCTGCCGGTCCAGGTAGTCGAGCAGCTGCTGTGTGGCCACCCGCCCCTGCTCCACCGTGCTCGTGCGCTTGACCAGGATCTTGCTGTTGGCCTGGAAGAAGTCGTGGTCGGCATACGGGACGCCGAGCAGCTCGCAGATCACCAGCGACGGCACCGGCAACGCGAACTCCTGGACCAGGTCAACCGGCCTGGGCCCGGCGAGCATGGCGTCGATCAGACCGTCGACGATCTTCTGAATGGCAGGCCGCAGCGCCTCCACCTGCCTGATGGAAAAGGCCGCGGTCACCATCCGGCGAAGCCGGGCGTGCTCCGGATCGTCCATGTTGATGAAGGTCCGCGACTGCCTCCGGCGCTCCTGTTGGGCCGGGCTCAGATGGGGGTAGTGCGGGAGGTTGCTCTCCGAGCTGATCCGCGGATCGCCCAGCAGAGCCCGTATGTCGTCGTAGCGGGTGACCAGCCACGGGGTGCTGCCGTCCCATAGCCGCACCCGGCTGATCGGGGCCTGGTCCTGCAGGGTGTGCAGGGCCGGCGGCGGATCGAAGGGGCAGCGGGCCGCCCGGGTCATGGGGTAGTCCGGTACTTGCGCCGACGGCGTATCGGTGCCGGGTGCCGAGAAGGTGCTCATGGTTCTCCGCCCTTTCCGTAGTCGGACATGGGGGCAGCGCGGGGACCGGGCTCCGCCGCGCGGGGCGCGACGGAGCAGCGGGGATGGTCCCGCCTGCGGGAGGAGACACCGAAGAGTGCAGCCAGGAGGCTCAGGAGGGTGATTCGCCGCCGGAAACGCGGGGTTGCGAGGCGGATCGGACCATCCGCCGCACGATGGGCAGAGCCGTGCGCATGGCCTCGCCCAGCGCCCGCACGTCCTGTTCGGGCAACGCGTCCAGCATGTCGCCGACCCGGGCACACTGCGCGCGCCGGCGCTCGGCCATCAGCTCTCGCCCGGCTTCCGTGATGGCAACCAGGCGGACCCGCCCGTCCTCGGGATGGGTCACTCGAGTGGCCAGGCCCTGGTCTTCCAGCCGCTGTACCAGGGCTGTCATCGACGGTTGGGCGATGCCTTCCGCCGCTGCCAGCGCGGTCAGCCGGATCGGTCCTTCCTGCTCCAGTCGGCTGAGCGCCGCGGCGGTGGTCAGACTCATGCTCTGCCGCTCGGACAGAAGGTGCCTGACCATCCCGGTGGCCAGCTCGCTCAGCGCCGCCGCCACCTCCTGGTGACTCTCTTCAGGTGTCTCATCCATGCCCTATTTATATCATACATCTATATTTAGTGTCCATATAGAAGAGTGATATAAATGCGGCCGGACGCGACGCCGGTCTCCGACCAGAACACGGCAGGTGGCCTGCGCCGGGAGATCAATGGCCCCTTCGACGACCAACTGCTGATCTGCCCCCCCCGGCGACGGCAACCTCCAAATCATCGAGCCCGTCTTCGCCGAGCAACGGGGCCGACCCGGCCGCCGTCCCCACCGGACCCGCAGGCAATATGACCGGCGCGTACGCGGCGCTCGCCGATGGCCTGGCCGAGGATGCCCACCCGGTTCCCGGCTTCGCGCACGCACTGTGCCTGCACCGGCCCATCACGGACATCGAAACGGCCGGCCGCCATGACAGCGGCCGGGCGGAATTCCCCATGGACGGCCAGTTACGAGTCCCCGCCACGGCGGCCAGTTGGACCCGCCGGCTGCCGGTCTGATTGCTCTGCGTAGCCGGCATCGGAGGCATCAGGAGCAGCCGGTAGCCCTCTCCGTGTCAGGCCACAGCCGGTGACCGCCCGTGCGGGCAACCCGGGACGCCGTGTCGGTACCGTCCGAACGGCCCGGCTAGCTGCTCGCGCGGAAGATGGGCCAGCCGACCTCGGTGACCAACTCGTCCTCGCCGGTCACATCGAGGGGGCTGCGCAGATAGAACTCGCGCAGCGGGCCGTCAACACTGATCTCGTGGCGCGCGGCATGGGTGCCCAGGTCGCCGTAGGTGAGATCTGTGGTCTGCAGAGTCCCGCGGTGAACCGCGACCGCGAGTTCCGCGCCGGGCACGACCACGGTGTCGATCCGGCCGACCGGGCGAACCTCACCGTCGAACGGGATGAACACCAGTGCCTCCCCGTGCTCGTCCTCAAGCAGCTCATTCGCGAAGAGACCGCCCATCGGGCCGGTGGTGCGCAGTCCGCGGGCAAGGTGACCCGCGCGCCTGATGTAGAAGTCCGGGGGTAGCCGGGCCATGGGCATCTTGGGCACACGGGGCAAGGCGGGACGGCATGGAACAGACGGCGGACGGTGAGGACCGGCAAAGTCGCTGACGGGGGGGCGTCGTCTCGGTGTCAGGCGCGTTCGAAGGCAGTGAGGACATCGCCGTCGCCCGCGACCCTGGCCCGCGCTTTCCTCCAGGATGTGCAGGCAGTGCACGGGCTGCCGGTGTCCGGGCGCGCGATGGGCATGGCGCAGCTGGTGGTCAGCGAGCTGGTGACCAACGCCCGCAAGTACGCACCCGGCCCGTGCCTGGTGACGCTGGAAGTCAGCGGCGGCGCAATCGAGGTGACCGTGTGGGACAGCAACCCGACGCCGTCGGCGGTCCTTGCACCCGACCCGACCCGGATCGGCCAGCACGGACTGGAGATCGTTATGGCGGTCGGTCAGAGTTTCGCGGTGCACCGCGAGCCCGTAGGGAAGCGGATCTCCACAGCCATTGTGCTGGCCGACGATCCAGGCGGAGACGTCGCCGGCCGCCAGCTGTGACGACGCGATACCGGACATCTGGCAGGGCCGGCATCAGCCGCACTTCCTGCACCTGCAACTGCTCGCACCTGTGAGGAAGCCGCAGGTCGGTGTCCGCTCGGCTGGTGCAGGCGACTGTCGGCAGGGTGGTTGTGCGGGTCGGACGGCGGGTCATCAGCGTGATCGAGGCCCAGGTGATTAGGGTCTCGGAGTGCTGAATGAGCCTCTCGTAGTCCCGGTCGTGCCGACGGGCGTTCATCATCCAGGCAACGGACCGCTCGAGCGCCCCGGGCCGGGCCGGGATGCCGAACCCGGTGGCCTTCGGACGGTTGACTGTGTTGATCGTGAGGTTCAAATGCCGCTTTGCCCAGGTCACGAGCTTGACCGCGTAGGCCCGGTCGGCCCGGTGGTGATCTCGGGGTGCATCAGGCGGAGTCGGAAGAGGACCTCTTGTACCACGGAGGCGTGCAGGTCGGCCGGGGTGACCATGACCATCAGCGGCAGGCCGCGCAGGTCGATCACGAGATGGCGTTTGCGGCTGTTGACCTTGTTCCCTGGGTCGTAGCAACGGCACTCTTTCCCGGCGGTGGCTGCCGCTGTGGCTGACTGGTGTCGCTGTTCGTGGCCACCGCCCCGGGGCATCGCGGCGGACATGCTGTGAGAGGTGATCACGGATCTGGCCGATGACACCGCGAGTGGCGTCCGCGGGTGGCCGAGAACCATCTGCGGGTGGCCCCGCCGGCGTCAGTGACGGATCGGTGCGCTGCTGTCCCTGGTCTCGCTGGTGAATGCGTCGCAGGTGTGGGTCAGCCGCAGGATCCTGGCCCGAAACCACCTACTACCTGACGGCGACAAAACCCCAGGTCACAACCACCAACTGAGATCTCTACCGAACCCGGAACGGTTCATCTTGCCGGCCTTGCGGTTTGTACGGCGGCGCTTGATCTCGATGGCTTGGACGGCGTGCGGGAAGAGCAGGCGGGGCTGGACGGTGAAGACCTTCAGACGGCGGATCTCGCGACGGCCGTGGTTTTTGTTCTGAGCGCGGTGCTGGAGCGGAATCTCGCGCCAGGGCAGTCGCCGCAGCTATCGGCGGAGCTTCTTCTGGTTCCCTTTCACGGCCAGGATGTAGTGGGCGCCCTGGGCGGTGATCTGCTCGGCGTGATCGGTCTGCGTGTGCATCGCGTCGGCGGTGATGACGTGCCCACGCAGGTCAAGCCGTTCCAGCAGCGGGGCGAAGGCGGGGATCTCGTTGCTCTTCGCGGCGATCTGCCGCTGTGAGATCACCGTCTGGTTCTCATGCAGGACGGCGGCGAGCAGGTGGATGGCGCTCTTGCCGCCGTCGCGGCTGCCGCGCACGGCTTTGCCGTCGACGGCCAGTCCTACCAGCTCGGGCGGATCAGTTTCAACGGGATCACGGGAGTGCCGGGCAAGCCAGGCGCCCACGGCGTCATCAAGGGCGTCGCCGTCGATGCGGGACAGAAGGCGGCCCAGGGTGGTGGCGCGCGGAAGACGGTCCAGCCCGATCCGTTTGCGCACCTCAGGGGTGTGGAGTCGATGGCGAACCGTGCGATGCCGGCCAGCGTAGTGGCCCCGCCGAGGACCGCGAGCAGGCACAGGGCAAGCAGAGAGCCCAGCCTGTAGCGGCGGCCTCTTACGCGCCGCGGATCGGGAAGCCGGTCCAGGACCGTCGACAACGAGGTTAGATCGGGCAGTTCGGAGGTTGGGAAGGACAAGTCGATGTCCTGGCAGTGGCGTTGCAGGACACCGATCGGGGAGGATGACACGCGAACGCGACCCCTGTTCGTGATCAAAGGCTTCGACAACCTTGATCATCGGGGGTCGCGTTCGTCGTCTCCAGTTGGTGGTCTCGGGTTTAGGGGGTGAGTTGTTTGGCGATCCTCAGGAGTTCGGCTTCGTGGAGGTCCTGATCCGTGGTGCTCACGATGAATGTGTAGGTCCCGTTCGTCCATGTCACGGTGTTATTGGAGTCCGGGGTGAGCCGACCGGCCCATCCGTGGATGGACTCCGGAGTGCCTGCGGCACTCACTGTGAGCTTTCCGGCGATTTGCGTGATGCTCAAAGACGCCTTCTCCGAGGCGCGGTGGTAGAAACGGGTCCAGGCGGGGCCTGAGTTCCGGCCCCGCATGAAGAAGGGTGACAGCTGGGCATGCTGGACGGGGTCGCTCCATTGCACGTCAGTTGTCGGCGCATAGCCTGGCGGGAGATATCGCGGGTTGGCCAGCCGCTTCTGGTCGAAGGGGGCAATGGTCCAGCCGTTACCGGGGTCTACCAGTCGTCGTGTTCCCAGTGGTGACTGCAGCTTCGTGGTGATCTGCTCGTCGATGCTGTTGCACTGAGGCCGGAGATCGATATCGCTTTCCTTCAGTACCAAGGTGACGGAATCGCGGGATTCGCTTGCCACCAGTTCGGGCGGGTCCTGCTGGCATGGGGCCCGGCTGTTCAGGGTGGTGATGGTGCGGCCGTCACCGCTCACCAGTACCTCACCCAAGAGACCCTCCCCATGCCTGGGGTCCTTCATGATCGATGCCGTGACGGCAATGGCGAGAGCGGCCCCTACGGCAACGGCCAACATGATGCGTAGGGTCCGCTGGTGCCTTTTCGGGTTCACGGTCGTGCTCCAAGGTGGGCGAGCCAGCTCCCTGGCTTCATTCGATGGGTCGTGTAGCCCTCGGGGCGACACACCCGCTTTGCATCACACGGGTTCAACGGCTGAGTCGAGATAGAGTACGAGACGGCATACCAAGGTGCACTGTCTCTCACCAGGCCGTACCGGTTGCGGTGAGCGTAGCCTGGCTCACCGCCACGGGACCCTCTGCCTCTCACGTGACCCAGACTGGCACCCACGCGTGACATCAATGATGGCGCCCGGAGGCGGATGCTGGTGATCGTCCACAGACTGAGGAAGGCGAGGATTCGCCCCGAAGTCCAAGAGCCGGCCCACGAGGGGCGGGTCGTCTTGTGCACTCCGCGCCCCATCACTTTGGGGCCATCGCTGGCCGTCCCAGGCGTACCAAGGCCGACAGAGATCGACGGCCCGGCGGTCCCGCTCTGCCCGACCTGATGCCCTGTCCGCGGCAGAGTCCTGCACCCGCAGGGCTGCCATCACCCAGCCGGGAGTTCTACGGCGACGACCTGAATCCGGTCACCGAATTCCGCACCCAACTCGCGCTTGGCCCGCTGCAGGTCGCCGTTAACACCGACCTCCACGACCCCACGGGTGAATCCGAGGTCATCCCCTCCCCTGCCGACCCTGACGATGCGGTAACCGGTGGTGTGTCCCACAAGCGGCACCAGGCGGTCGTGAGTCGCCCGCATCTCCTTCCTGGACCGCGGTGCGTCCCGGAGATCGACGTGCACCCCCAGTCCGAGCCCGGCGAGGGCAGCATCGAAGCGCGCGTCCGTTCTGCGGTAGACGATGAGGCGGTCGCCGGCAGTGTCCACCTCCACCCCCGTATAGGTGTCCGGGAAGGAGTCACCCAGTTGTTCGATCGAGTTCGCGGCCCGATCGAGTGCCGCCTCGTTAGCAGGCCCGGATTTGTCCGCGGACGGGTGGGCGACGGGGCTCGAGCCAGTAGAGGGGGTGCCGGCCCGCGGAAGTTCGGACGGTGCGGCGGACACCATGCCCGCGGGGGCGCCAGCGGACTGCCGACTATGCTGCCCACAGGCAGCCGTGAGCAGGACGGTCATCGCGGCCAGACTTATTCCGATCGCGCGCACGGATGCATGGGCGTGTGGCATGGGCGGGCCCTTACTTCGACAGGTCAGGGAATAGCGCTGGTTGACGTCGGGAGTTGCGGGATGTCACCGCGCTTCCGGAGGCACCCGGATCGATGGCGACGCGGAGATTTCGGCGATCGTACCGTTCGGTCCACCTGCTAGTCGCACGCTCCTTATCGGTCAAGGGCGGCCCGGAGTGCCAGGGTGGGGCGGGAGGCGCCGACACGGTCGAGTAGAGCATCGGTGACAACACACCCGCGACGATCCAAGCCTATGCGCGACGTGGCAGATACGCCCCGTGCCCGATGAGACGCAAGTTCTCTCCCTCGTGCTGGTCCGTCGCCACGGTGCCAGACGACACAGAACCATCGCAACAGACCTCAGCCATCGCTCTGCTGGCAGTCCGGACAGAGGAGAGCCGGCCACACCGTGCCACGTGGCGGGGCTGGGGACGCAGGGAACAGGTGCGACGGCGCTGGCGGTATGGACGGAAGCGCGGCCACAGCCAACCAGGGTGAAGCCCCGCCCCCCACTGGCGGCTGCGCCTCGGTCCTGCCCGCACCTGACTGACCGGGCCGTCTCTGGGCCGTGCGAGGCGAACCAACGCCATTCCAACATTGACAGGCGACTATATGGGCTAAACCGATCCTAGACCGCCGCTTCGCATCAAATAACTTCGCAATAGATAAAATTGCCCATTTCTAGCATATATTTTCGACGTTCACGATTTCCTTACCGACGGGCCCCGCGGGTGCCTGATAGCGTGCGTCAAGATCGTTTGCGATTCGTGCAATCGAGCTTGCCGAACCATCTTCCGTTGGGGAAATTATGAGTGGCAGAACCACCAAACGCCGGGTACGAGGGGTCCTTGCTGTCTCGCTACTGGCAGTAATCCCGCTCGTGGCCACGAGCTTCGCCGAAGCCTCTCCGTCCGCAATCCCCGGGGAAGGCGCCAAGGTTGCTGCCAATCAGACTGCTGGCGGTCACCCGCCGGGGACATCTCTCCAAGACGTCCAGCTGATGAACAACCAACGGGTCCTCGACAAGATTGTCGACCAGATAACGGGGGGAAAGGGCGAGGCCGACCGGGCTCAGATCCCAGGGTTCACGGATGTCGAAGTCATTCCGGCGCAGATGCACATTCGCCTGTACTGGAAAGGCGAAGTACCGGCCTACGTCAAGAACATCCTCTCGTCGCTTCCGTCCGGCGTTACTGCCGAGGTTCTGCCCGCGAAGTATTCCAAAGCAGAGCTACACGCGGCTCGGGAAAAAATGATCTCGAACCGCAAGCTCAAGAACATCGCTTCGAGCTTGACTTCGGCCCCCAGCCGCATCACCAGCGTCGCACTCGCCGTTGACGGAAGCGGGCTGGACATCGGCTACGACGAAGACCGGGGAGTCGGCAAGCGCGACGACCACGATCCTCTCACGCCTACCGCGCGGCAGGACAAAACCCGTGAGGTCAAGGCCGCCGCCGACCGTGAAACCGGCGTGGAAACGCACGTCATGTACAAACCGCTGGTCACCGACGCGTCGACCCGCCAGGTGGACTCCTCGCCCTGGTGGGGAGGGGCTGGTCTTCAGACGCCAGGCGGCACCATCTGCTCCACCGGGTTCGGCGTGACGACCACGGACGGGCGGAAACTCATCACGACTGCCTACCACTGCGGTGATGGGAGCTTCCACACCTGGGGGTACGGCGGAAACGGCCCACATAATTACGTCGGCGTGACGAGCTCTTTGGATTGGTCGGACCAGAGCGACGTGTCTGGTCTCACTACCCAAAGCGGCTTGACGGGTGCTCACCTGTATGACGGCGCCTGGGACGACACGACCGGTTACGCGAAGCCCGTCTCGGGATGGGCCCACAACAATAAGGGTGACCAGGTATGCACATCCGGTGCCAACGGAGGTGTGCACTGCGGCATCACCATCAACCAGACTGATACAACTGTCGTGGGTAGCAACGGCATCCTTCGGCCGGATGTCGATTTGGCGTACGCGAGCCCCAACAGCATCGCCGCCGTCAACGGGGACAGTGGCGGTCCGGTGTTCAGCGGCGCAAATAACTGGACCACCGACGTAGCTCGGGGTACGATCACCGCTCTCGACACCACAACGAACTGCAATGGTCAGAGCACTGCGGACGCCTGGCAGCGGACCCCGTGGTGTTTTAACGGGGTGTATTACGTGCCTATCGCTGTGATCCTGGCCGACAAGGGCTGGACGCTCAACACCAGCACCAGCTGATCCACAAGGCTTCATGGCCCGTCACCGAGTCCGTCACTCGATGGCGGGCCACCTGTGTCGCCCAGCCCCTCCGGCAGGGAAGGGCGCCTCCAATGTCGACTTCACCTTGTAGATGCGCTGGTCACGGGTGCGTGATGACGGCTGGTGAGCGCGTTACGCAACCGACTAAGCTCCTCTTGAGAACGGATGGCCTTCCCAAGTCACGTTCACAACGGAACTTCGAAGCCGTCAGCCTTCCAGCATCTGTCTTGTCAAGTCGCCCAATCCTTCGGCCCGTGCCCGCATCACCACGGTTTTTCAGCGTCCGGCTCGCACCGACACGGCAGCTGTAGTTCAGGTCATAGCTGGTCATGGAGAGCGTGTCGGCGCTGGTGGCAGGCCTGTGCGATGGCTTGATGGTGGCGGCGCCAGGCCATCCAGTGCAGGATGTGTTCCGCGTCCCGGACTGGTGGTGTGAGGACGAACGCCCGGAGGAGTCGGACGAGTTCGGGGCAGGTCAACGGGACGAGACGGGCCGGTCGGGCAGGGCCCGCCGTGGTCGCGGCAGCAGCGGTCAGGGCGAGGACGGCGGATGCGGCAAGGGAGAACAGCGACCAGCGCATCCAGGAGTTCCAGCAGGTCACCTGTCCTTCGTCCAGGCCGGTGAAGGTCCTGCCGAGCTGGAAAGTCTCCTCGATCCGCCATCGTCGGCAGATCACGTTGACCAACTGGGCGAGGGTGACGTCTTCGGTCGACCAACAGCGGAAGAAGGAGAGCTCGCCAGTGTACCGGTGCCGGCGAGCGACCAGGACGCTGGTGCCGTCGTCTCCGTGCCCGTTAGGGGTGTCGTCCGCACGGACATCGAGCCAGGCCCAGTCATACGGGTGCCCTTCGTTCCGTGTCCGGTCTGCATGCGCATCCACTGGTGCGGCAGCACCTTGTTGATCACCTGGCGGGCCGTCCACCTGCGGCCCGCTCCGTCACGTGACGGTGTACGTGTGCGACACGCCGATCGCGTAGCCGAGCCCGAACTCCCGGATACCCCTGCGCAGTTCACGCCCCGAATACACATCGTCACCGGCGAACCAGTGTGCCCGGACGCCCAGCTCGAGCGCGTTCTTGACCATGGCGGCGGTCTGCTGCAGCTTCGTCGCGAACATGATCCCTTCCGGGACGCCGGCTGCTTCACGGCGTTCCTCGTCCGCAGCCCAGTCCCTCGGGAGATACAGGGCCCGGTCGATGACCACCCGCACCGACTCGGTGACCGCGGCCAGGTGCACGGCGACCTGGCACAGTCCGACGCCTTTGATGGCGCCGGAGTACTGGCGGCCGGCGCCGACGCAGTCGGTCGAGGACTTCGCATCCCCGGTCTCGTCCGCGACCAGCACCACTTCCTGACCTGAGAGTTCACGCACGACCAAGCGGGCAATCTCCTCCCGGGCCCGGTCATGGTCGAACCTCGCCCGTGACAGCAGGTGCTGTAGCCGGTGCGGGCCTGGATGCCCCAGCGCCTCAGCCAGCGTCCAGCAGTTCCGCGTGTCCACCTCCCTCAGCAGCCCGGTGAAAACGTTCATGATCATGGTGGCCGTATCTGTGCCCGCACCCGACCCGCAAGCCTCCTACCAGCGCAGACGCCGGAACTACAGCTGCCGTGACCCGACCACAAGACAGGTTTACAGCAGCCTCGAATTCCGGGCGTCTAAAACTCTATTTCGAGCCACTGCACGTCCCGGAATTCCACTCCCAGGCTCGCGCAGCCGCCACCTCCGTGACGGAAATAGGCGTCCGCGATGGCCTCCGCTACCGCCTTGTGGAGGTCGGTGTCCGTCGCTCCCTCCTCCTGTGCCGCCAGGATGAGGGCCGCATGGGAGGGCGACACGGCGATGCTGAGGTCCCGTATCCGGGCGTCGTCCGAGGATCCGTTCGCGGTGAAGCCGAGGGAGGCCCGGAACTTGATGACGAGCCCGCCCGAGGTGGTCGCGCGCTGCCTCGCCTGTGCCCTGACCCGCGGTTGCCACTCGGACTCGGTCTCCTGGACCAGGGCCTGCTGGAGCCGCTTGTTCGGCTTGGTGGAGGCACCCGAGAGGTAGCGCTGCACCGTCTTGCGGGAGACGCCCAGGCGCTCGGCCAGGCTCTTGGTCGAGCCCTTCTCTCGCTTGCGAAGGAATTTCATTTGGGCTCGCGCGGATTTCGGCGCGGGCCGGGTGAACAGGGCGCGCTCCGCGCGGGCGAGGCCCTCCATGATCTTGGCGCGCGTCCGGGCCGCCTGCTGTGCCTTCGCCTCTTCAGTCATAGGGGCACTCCACCGGAGCGGGCCTGTGGACAGAGGCCGCCGCCGACCGGCGCTCCCTGCAGCTGATCTCCGCTGTGACGTTGCGCGATAGATGGCCTCTTTGATTGCAGTGTGGCCAGCCACCTGAGGATGTGATCACCGGCCGCAGGGTCGGCAAACGGCCGTGCCGATACGGGCGAAGGTGGTGGCGCGCGCCCGCCGCCGAGAGCCCTCCGCACCCCGGTGTGGTCACGAGACCTTCACAGGGGTGAGCTGCTGGCCGGGGAGCTGGTGGAAACCCGGTGAGATGGGACCGTCCGGAGGGATCTGCCACCGTGATCGCCGTCGCTGTGTTGCTGCTGCCTGTACTGAGCCTGCTGCTGTACGGGATGGACCGCATCGAGGACTGGCTGCCGGACCGGCCGGGGGTGGCCCGGCACGCCCGGCGGCGTCATCTGTGGCTGGTCCACAGCACAAGCCGGTCGCAGGGCACTGACCGGCCCCCGCGCTACCGCGACGCGGCCTGATCATGTCGGTATGGCAGTCGGTCCTGGGGCTGCCCGCCGCGAGCGAGGTTCGTAAGTAGCGAGTCCCGTCTCGCAGGGCCCGCCTCTTTCCGGCCATGGTGCGGTGACCTTCTCCCGGCGCGGGGATACCCAAGCGGGACGGGGGCAGGCGAACATGCGTCCCCGCTCTGCCGGTACCCACGGTGATACGCATGGCCCCACCCGCGCTCCCTGGTCGAGACCCCAGCGCCGGTCCCTGCGTCGTCGACCTCGTTCAGCAGGTCAAGCAGTTGCGGGCGCAGGTCGAGCAGTTGCAGGCGAAGAACGCGCAGCTGGAGCGGGCGGTCACCTCTCACGCGGTCGTGGACCAGGCCATCGGGGTGCTGGTGAGGATGGCGGAGGTCGGTCCGCAGGACGGGTTCACGGTGCTGCGGGAAATCTCGCAGCACGCCAACACCAAGCTGTCCTCGATCGCCGAGCAGATCGTCAAGTACGCGCAGGGTGCCGCCCTGCCCGAGACGGTTCTGGCAGAGCTCCGCGCTGCCTTCAGCCGTCGGAGTCGGAGGTGATCGAGGCGGCGCGCGTGGGCTGTGGTGGCGTAGAGGGGGCCGTGAGGGGTTACCCGACGCTTATGGCGAGGCTGCATCTTCCAGGGCGGAAAGCGCACCACGGCCGGGACGAGGTGCAGGCAGGCGAAGAGCCGGCACCCGAGGAGGTTGGGCCCGGACCCGAGGTGGAGCGCCAAGCCCCGGACACGCCGTCAAAGCTGCCCAGGCGGGCCTGGGGCGGCGTCCTCAGGGGTGCGCTGCGGGAGTTCAAGGACGATGAGCTGACCGACCGTGCGGCGGCCCTGACGTACTACGCGGTGCTGTCGCTGTTCCCGGCGCTGCTGGTGCTCGTGTCGCTGCTGGGCATCACCGGCAAGTCCGCGACCAACGCGGTCGTGGCCAACCTCCGGAAACTGGCCCCCGGCTCGGCCAGGGACATCATCACCCGGGCCGTGGAGCAGCTGCAGAACGACTCCGGCGTCGGCTCGATCATGGCGATCGTCGGCATCGTGCTCGCGGTGTGGTCGGCCTCCGGCTATGTGGCCGCGTTCATCCGCGCGGCCAACGCCGTCTACGACATGCCGGAGGGCCGCCCGGTATGGAAGATCCTTCCCGTGCGGCTGGGCGTGACGGTCGTGCTGCTGGTGCTGGCGGTGGTCAGTGCGCTCATCGTGGTGTTCACCGGCGGCCTGGCCCGCCACGCAGGTACCGCGCTGGGGATCGGCGACACCGCGTTGACCGTGTGGTCGATCGCGAAATGGCCCGTCCTCGTGGTCCTGGTCACCGTCATGATCGCGATCCTGTACTGGGCGAGCCCGAACGCGAGGGTAAAGGGGTTCAGGTGGATCACCCCGGGCAGCTTCCTCGCCCTGGTGATCTGGATGATCGCCTCCGCCGGGTTCGCGTTCTACGTCGCGAACTTCGCCTCGTACAACAAGACCTACGGCGCCATGGCCGGCGTCATCGTCTTCCTCGTCTGGCTGTGGATCACCAACCTGGCCGTCCTGCTGGGCCTGGAGTTCGACGCCGAGACCGTGCGCCAGCGGGCCATCGCCGGCGGCCTGCCGCCCGGCACCGAGCCGTACACCCAGCCCCGCGACACCCGCAAGTGGGACGAGGAGGACCGGCGCCACCTGGGCGAACGGTGACCGGCCGCCCATGGATCACGCGGGGGTGTAGGCCGCTGACCTGTGGGATATTCGCCTCTTGTGAGGCTTATGGCAGGGCTGCGCGACGCGGACCGGTCGCTGAGCAAACAGGCGGCCTGCCGCATCCCGCCCCGCGCCGGCAGGGTGCTCTCGGCGGTGGAGGAGGCCGCCGAGAGCGGGAAGCTGTGGTGCGGCGCGGCCGCCGCGATGGCGTGGCTGGGCGGGTGGCGCGGCCGCACGGCGGCAGTCACCTGCCTGGCCGCCCTGGCCGTGGCTCAGCTGGTCTCGAACGGACTGTGCAAGCAGCTGGCCCGCCGGCCCCGGCCGCCGAAGCAGTGGTTCCCCCACGACGAGGCCGACGACCGGCCCGACTCCTCGTCCTTCCCCTCCGTGCACACCGCCGGCGCAGTGGCGTTCACCGCCATCGTGGCAGCCACGGGGCCGGCCGTCGGCGCAGCGTGTGCCCTGCCGGCCGCCCTGGTGGCGCTCGAGCGAGTACAAAGCGGCGCCCACTACCCCACCGATGTCGCCGCCGGGGCCGCTATCGGCCTGGTCAGCGCCTGGCTCACCCGACACGCCCCCGTCTGGTCCTTCGCCACCAGCTCTAGCGGCCGAGACAGGCCAGGTGCGACGGGAGAAACGTACGGGGCACCAAACGGCGACGTGGCCAAGCGGCTGGCCGCTCAGGCGCAGGGCCGAGGAGACGGGACGTGATCCCGTGTGTCAGCGGTCATGCAATTCCCGAATTGGCTGACCGTCGACACCGGTTGCCGCCGCCGTGCGAAGGACCGGGCGTGCTGGGCAGCGGGGCGGTGCAAGCGAGCGCCGCCGTGGCCTGGACTCACCTGTTCGGGGTACTCGCGCGCTCGTCGAAATGGTCGGGCGCATGGCGCTGCCCGGCCTGCAGGAACGTGAGAGGGACCCGGGAGGTGACCGCCGTGTCGAGTACGCAGCCGCAGGCTTCCGGATCCGGCCAGAGCACGGACCGCGTGGGCCAGGAGCCGGTGAGTGAGCTGGTGCAACGGGCCTCGCAGCAGCTGACCGAGCTGGTGCGCGGCGAACTTCGCCTGGCGCAGGCTGAGATGAAGGAGAAGGGCAAGCGCTACGGCAGGGGCGGTGGCCTGTTCGGCGGTGCCGGCGTCGTGGGCTTGTTGATGCTGCAGGCGCTGGTCGCCACCGTGATCGCTGCACTGGCGGTGACGCTGCCGGTGTGGGCGGCCGGGCTGATCGTCACCGCGGTCCTGGGTGTGATCGCCGCGATGATGGCCATGAGCGGGAAGAAGCAGGTCGACCAGGCCGCGCCGCCCACGCCCGAACAGACGGTCGAGAACGTGAAGGCCGACGTGGCCGAGATCAAGGAGAGTGCCAAGCGATGACCCAGCCGCCTCATGACGAGCCCACCGCCGCCGACCCCGAGGAGCTGCGCGAGCAGGTCGGGCACACCCGCGAAGAGCTCGGGCAGACGGTCCAGGCACTGGCGGCCAAGACCGACATCAAGGCGCGTGCCCAGGAGAAGGCCGCCGAGGTCAAGGAGCAGGCCGCCGAGAAGGCCGGCGAGCTGAAGGAGCAAGCCACGGTCAAGGCCGGGGAACTGAAGGCGAAGGCCGCTGGCCTGGCTCACCAGGCGCAGGACAGGCTGCCCGGCCCGGTCAAGGACAAGGCCGCGAAGGCCGCCGAACAAGCCCGGACGAAGACGGCCCAGGCCGGTCAGCTGTGGGAGGAGAAAGCTCCCGAGCCGGTGCGGCAGAAGACGGCGCAGGGAGCGCGGCTGGCGCGGGACAACCGCAAGGTGCTGCTGGCTGCAGCGGGCGCGGCTGCCGTGGTGTGGCTGGCATGCCGCCGGAAGGGGTGAATTCCGGGTGAAAGCATCCAAGATCGCTTACAAGCCGGTGGGGTTGGCGCTCGGTGCCGTCAGCGGCATGGCCGCGGGAGCGCTGTTCAAGCAGACGTGGAAAATACTCGGCCACGACGAGGCCGCCCCGGACGCCACCGACGAAGAACGCTCCTGGCACGAGGTGCTGCTCGCCGCCACATTGCAGGGGGCGATCTTCGCCGGGGTCAAAGCGGCCGTCGACCGCGCGGGCGCCACCGCCACCCGCCGCCTGACCGGTACCTGGCCCGGCTGACGGCACACAAGGATGCGGGAGGGCCGGTACAACACGGATACCGGCCCCTCTCCCGACCAGTACCCACCCGAAGGACCCTCACCGCCATGTCCGATCAGCACGCGGCCGCCGCGCTGACCGCCGCCGCAGTCATCGCCACGATCCTGGTTGCCCGGGCAGCCATCCTCCACCACAGCGGCCGAGCCACCTGGTCTACCCACCGGGTGCGCCCTCGTGCCGCATCCCGCGCCGGCAAAGCCGCGCCCTCTGCGGGGACGCCTTCCGACGACGCTGCAGCCTCCGCCGTGCGCGAGGCCGAACAGCACGTCCACCACTGCTGGCAGCAACTCCAGACACGGGTCGACCCGCCCGAGTGACCAGCGCGAGAGCAACCCACCGTCGGCTCTTCCAGGCCACCGCCTCTGCCCCGTGAGGGCGCAGGCTCCATTCTCACTGCGCTCGTGGCGCCACCTGCCGAGGGCAGCCTGTCATGATGCGCTGGTAACCGGAACGTCGAGGCCGCAGGCCACGACGAACTGCGCACTGCCGTCAGCGAGGCGACAGCACAGGGCGAACCACCTCACGCTCGTTTGGGGCGCATACCCGTTCACCGTCCAGTGCTCGGCTTGGCATTCGATGGCGATGAACATGGCACGCTGCTGCTTGGCTGCCCTATACGCGGCGTTGTAGGCGTCCATGCCCGTGGCGTCGAGGATCAGATCGGCGGGGCAGGGAACCGGCAGCGGCCGCATCAGGGCATTGTCCCAAGAAGTGAGCTCCATGGGCAGCCGGGACACGATGCAGTGATACTCCCTGGCCCAGGTCCGCGACTGGGGGACAGCGGCAGCGGGTGGTGACCGTCGGCCCGTGCGACCGCGCGGTCACCACCCGGTGGTGTTATCGGGGTGGCTTGTTCCCTGCCCGGTCAGAGCAGGAAGTCGAGCAGTGCCTTCGTGAGCTCCTGCGGAACCTCTTCGGCTAGGAAGTGGCCGGAGCCGGGGAGGACCACCCCGGTGACGTCGGTGGCGACCTTGCGCATGTCCTCCGCCGGGGCGGTGCCGGTGCTGTACTCGCCGCCGATGGCCAGGACCGGGATGGTCAGCGGCCCCTCCTCGTGCCAGCGCTGGAACTGCTCGGCGGTCTCACCGAGGCGGCGGTAGACCTCGAAGCTGGCGTGCCGGGCGGCTGGGTTGCGCAGCGCGTCGACGTAAACGTCAATGGCGTGCTGCGGGATGGCATCGGGCTGGGCAGCCTTGGAGGTGAACTGGTGGCCGAAGTAGATCTCCTCACGGCCGGCAACCATGCGTTCGTTGATGTCGGCCAGGCGGTTGAAGGCGAAGTGCCACAGGAACTCGTTGGTGACCGCGTCCGACACCGAGCCGCCGGTGAAATCATGGAGCGCTGGCGCCACTCGAACGGATCACGCTGAGCCCCTGCCGGATCGGCGACATAGCCCGAGCTACCCATGTCCTCAACGGAAACTGGAAGTGATCAACGTTGGGAAAGCCTCACTGGATGAGGTCAGTGTGCGGATGATCCAGCGATGCCGGGCAGGCGTAGAGCTGCATCGTAGCCTCCGCCGACCTCGACCATGGTCGGGTTCGCCGGGTCGGGCTCGGCGGTGGGCGGCGTGGCGTGGGCTTCCTCGTAGGGGGTGGGTCCAACTGCGGGTGCTGTCGTCCCATTCGGTCGAGGCGATGGTCAGCAGCGGGTCCATCTCGGTGCCGCAGGCGTGACAGATGCGGGGGACGGGGTCGGTGAGGCCGGGTCCAGCCGCCGACCTTCCAGCCGGGAGCGACAGACAACTCGTTGCGGTAGAACTCCTCCGGGGCGGGCGCGTAGTAGGTGTCCGGAGCAGCGCCGGCCGTCTGCCATGTGTTCCAATCTGCCAGCCGCTCCTGCAACTCCTCGGTCAGCTCCATGGAGTCGGGGTATTCGGTGACCTGTTCCGGGTCGAGCAGGCATGGCTGCGGCACATAGCCGTCGAGCTGAACCACGGCCGGCTCTGGAGGCGCGGTGAGGATGTCGGTGATCGCGGCGGCGGACCGCCAGAACACCGTGGTCCTGGGCTTGGGCTCGGGCGGGTGGTCGAAGGGACACCACAGCACCTGGAGCAGATCGGCCCGCCCGGGGCGGGCGCAGCAGGGGGATGTCGCGCACGTACAACTGGGCCACGGACAGCATGGCGGCCGGGCCCTCAGGCCAGGGGCGGCCGGCGTTGATCCGCTCGTCGATGGCCACTTCCTCGGGTGTGAAGCGAGGTTGGCCCGGTTGCCGGCTCGCCGCTGCCGCCTGGATGCGCCGCTTGAGCCGCACGTCCCCGGGCGAGGTGGCCGGATTCTCGTCTCATCCTGGCTCCCGATGGTGTGGATCAGGTCGGATCAGTTTCCGAGGTTGAATCCACTGCTGGCCTGGCTGTTGGCGATAAGGACGTTGCTGAACAGCGGCTGGGCCGTTCCGTTCGCCCGCTCAACCGTAGCGCTCATGGTGACGCCGTAGGGGATCGTGCTGGTGCTGTCGAAGTACATGGGCGTCACCTGGTAGAAGACCGCATCATCCGGCCCCATGCTGGCGGCCGTCACCGCGGTCTTGACCTGGGCCTCATACGTCCGCATGCTGGGCGTTCCGGTGTTCATCCCCACCTGCCAGCAGGGAACCAATACAGCCCGTCAGCGCCCAGGCACGTCAGCCGCTCAAGGGGGGCCCGGATCCTGGCTGCCCTCGAGCACGGCCGCGAGGTCCTCAAGGATCCCGACGAACTCCTCGGTCGGGACCTCCACCACGAAGACCTTGCCCGCATGGTCTGGATGCCTGACCAGGTGTTCCTCGCGCCGGAACTGAACGTGAGCACCAAGCGGTCCGCGTCGCGGAAGAGATGAGCGGTCACGTTGTCGGTGGTGGGTCCCCAGCTCAAGACCCGGAACTGGCTGCGGAACGGGTACTCCTCCTCGGTCTCGTCGTCAGCGCCGGAACGGTGGATGCTGTCGTGGACACATTGGGTCGCGGTGACCGATGCCGGGGCAGGAGGCCGCAGCCTAGGTTCGGGTGGTCCTCGTCGGTGGTTCAAGCCCCGACGATCACTCAGCGACGAACGAAAGGCGGCCCATGCGCCGGCTCACCTACTACATCGGCTGCAGCCTCGACGGCTTCATCGCGGGGCCGGACGGGGAGACTGACTCCTCCGGATTCGACGGCGACCTGAAAGACGCGATCCTCAACGAGTACCCCGAGACGATCCCCACTCACGCCCGCGGGGCGCTGGGCCTCGGCGATGCGCCCAACAAGGTCTTCGATGCCGTACTCATGGGTCGCGTCACCTACGAGCCCGCCTTGCGGATCGGGGTCACGAGCCCGTACGCGCATCTGCGGCAGTACGTCTTCTCGTCCACTCTGCCCCCCACGAACCCCGAGGTGGAGTTGGTGACGGGGGACCCGGTGGAGTTCGTTCGCGGCCTCAAGCGGCAGCCGGGCGCGGGTATCTGGCTGTGCGGTGGGGCTGGCCTCGCTGGGCAGTTGCTGGGCGAGATCGACGAACTGGTGGTGAAGCGCTACCCGATGGTGTACGGAAGCGGCATCCCGCTGTTCCGGGCCCCGTTCGACCCCGCCCCGGCAGACTGGCAGCTGCGCGAATCCCGGGTCTTCCTCACCGGCACCACCTTGACCAGCTACGTCCGGCACCGGGAGCACTGATGCTGTTTCGGCCTACGACCCGGGCCGAGGTCGACCGCGTCGCCTCGGTGACGGTCCCTGAGCCTGTCGGCTGGATCGACGCGGACCGCTACCGGGACGAGTTCGGGAAGGGGATGTATCGGCCGGAGTGGACCTGGGTCGCCGAGGACGACGACGGGCGGCTGCGGGCCCGCGCGCTGTGGTGGGGCCGGGCGGACAGCGCCCACCCGGTGGCCTTGGATTGCCTGTCCGTCGATGCGGCGGTGGGCGATCGGGCCCAGGTGGCGACCCGGCTGCTCACGACCGCGTTGCGGGCGTTCGGCGCCGCGGGCGGCGCGCCGAAGGCGCCGCTGTACAACCTGACGCTACCGGTCGGCTGGCGTGACGACCCGCGCGCAGCCGACGCGGTGGCCTGGCGCCGGGCCGCCGCGCGGGCGGCCGGACTCGGTCACGAGGTGGAGCGGCTGCGGCTGGAATGGACGGTCGGCGATGTGCTTCCGAGTGGCGGGAACCGGCTCACCTTCGCGTCCGCACCGGACGAGGAGTTCCTTGCGGCGTTCCGGCGGATCGCCGTCGGCAGCTTGGACGACGAGACCCGCCGGAACGTCGCCGCGCTGGGCGTGGAGGCGGCCGCCCAACAGGAGCTGGAGTTCTACCTCGGCTGCCCGGGCGATCGGGAGTGGTGGCGCCTTGCGTACGGACCCGACGGCGAGCTCGCCGGGCTGGCGATCCCCTCCGCGACGCCGTATGCCCGGAACGTCGGATACCTCGGCGTGCTGCCCGAGTTCCGAGGCCGCGGCTACGTGGACGACCTGCTGGCCGAGGTCACCCGGAGCCATGCGCAGGCGGGCGCCGAACTGATCACCGCCACCACCGACACCGGGAACGCGCCCATGGCGGCCGCATTCACCCGGGCCGGCTACCGGACCACGGAGATCCGGATGATCTGGTCGACGCCGGTGACCGAGCGGTAGCCATAGCCGCAGTGCCGCCGCCCCCGCTCCGCCTTGCCCGCCGCCCGGTCCGCCTTGGTCCGCGTACAGTGATGATCAACGAGGCCCGTGGGTGGACGGGCCGGCGGATCCGGGGGCGCACGGGTGCAGGGACGCGACGAGGAACTGCGTCGGATCGAGCTGATGCTCGCCGGCGCCCGGCGGGGTGAGAGCGGCGCCCTGCTGCTGCACGGCGAGGCGGGCATCGGCAAGACCGCGCTCCTCGAACACGCCGCCGCCCACGCGGACGGCCTGCGGGTGCTGCGCGTCGAGGGCATCGAGTCCGAGATGGAGCTGGGCTTCAGCGGACTGCACCAGCTCTTCCTGCCGGTCCTGCCCCTGCTCGACCAACTGCCCGCCCCACAGGCCCAGGCGCTGCGCTCGGTGTTCGGCCTGATCGACGCGCCGGTGCGCGACAGACTGACCGTCGCCCTGGCCGCGCTGTCCGTCCTCGCCGAGGCCGCGGCCGAGACGCCCCTGCTCTGCCTGGTCGACGACCTGCAGTGGCTGGACCAGCCGTCCGCCGACGTACTGGCGTTCGCCGCCCGCAGGCTGCGCGCCGAGGGCGTCGTGATGCTCTTCGCCGCCCGCGGCGACTCGCCCGGCAGTACGGCGCGGGCACTGCCCCGGCTCCACGTCACCGGCCTCGACCGGACAGCGGCCGCGGCACTCCTGCCCGGCCTCGCGCCCCACGTCGCCGAGCGGATCATCGACCAGGCGCACGGCAATCCGCTGGCCCTGCGGGAGCTGTCCGCGGCGCTCACCCCGGCCCAACGGTCCGGTGAACTGGGCCCGCTGGCCATGCCGGAGGGCCCGTCAGCACGGCCGAGCGGCCTGCAGGAGGCGCTCGCCGAGCAGATCCACCAGCTACCCGAGGCCACCCGTTGGATCCTCACGGTGGCCGCCGCAGACGACACCGGAGACCTGGACACGGTACTCACGGCGGCGGCCCGCTCCGGAGGGTCGGTCGAGGACCTGGCCCCGGCCGAGCGGGCCGGACTGCTGGCCGTCACCAGCGCGAGGCTCCGCTTCCGGCATCCTCTGGTCCGCTTCGCCGCCTACCGGCACGCGCCGCTCGCGGAGCGGATCGCGGCGCACCGGGCGTTGGATCGCACGCTGGACTTCGCCGGGCACGCGCAAAGCCTTGCCTGGCATATGGCCGCGGCGG
>NZ_JBEPBF010000129.1:0-29895 GCF_040298985.1 Streptomyces sp. NPDC001093
AACGAGCCTCTCTACTCGGAGAGTTGCGCGATGGCCGCCCCATGACCAGGGGTAATGCACTGATCGCTGCTACACCACCCGGCGGGACACCATCGTGTCGGTGCCGGCCGCGAGCGGCCCCCGGTGCCGGGCGACCACATCCGTGACCACGTCACCGACGACCAGCAGCGCCCCGTCCCGGCCCGCGGTCACCCCCCGGTCCATGCCGTGGCGATCCGCGCCGCCAGCCGTACGTTGCCGCGCACGGCCGCCAGATTGGCGCTCAGGGAGGCCCCGTCGGTGTGCCGGACCAGGTAGTCCAGCAGGAACGGGGTCACCGCCTGACCGGAGATGCCCTGGTCCGCGCAGGCGCGCAGGCCGTCGGCCAGCACGCGTGCGTGCAGCTCGGGATCGAGCTGCTCGGCCTCGGGGACCGGCTGGGCGACGATCAGTGCCGACGGGGGTGCGTCGAGCGCGTCCTGGGCCCGCATGACGTCCGCGACCTGCTCCGGGGTGTCCAGTGCCCAGTCGACCGGATGTCCCGAGTCGGACAGATAGAAGCCGGGGAACCGGTCCGTGCCGTATCCGGCGACGGCCACGCCCAGCGTCTCCAGCCGCTGCAGGGTCGCCGGCACGTCCAGGATCGACTTCACGCCCGCGCAGACCACCGTGATCCGGGTGCGGGCCAGCAGACCCAGGTCGGCCGACTCGTCCTGGGTCACCGTCCACTCGCGGTGCACACCACCCAGCCCGCCGGTGGCGAACACCCGGAGGCCCGCGAGCGCGGCCAGCTGTGCCGTTGCCGACACCGTGGTCGCCCCGCTCGCAGCGCTCGCCATGGCGAGCGGCAGGTCGCGGTGGCCGAGCTTGCGGATGCCGTCCTCGTTGGCGATCCGCTCCAGTTGTTCCTTGTCCAGGCCGACACGGGGCCGACCGTCGAGCACGGCGATGGTCGCCGGTACGGCGCCCTCCCGCCGCACCGTGTCCTCCAGTTCCAGCGCCACCTGCAGGTTGCGCGGACGGGGCAGACCGTGCGCGATGATCGTGGACTCCAGAGCCACCACCGGCCGCCGTGCGTCGATCGCTTCCCGGACCTCTTCCGACACCACCAGCACGGGCACCGCCTCCTGTTCTGTCGGCCTTTCCTCATCTCTGGCGGCCCCCGGCCGCCGTTAAACGCCTATGGCCTGTGCGCTTGCGGACTGTGGGGGACGCCACCAGCCTGGGGCGCATGACCAGGAACAGCATGCGTCTCGACCACGTCGTCCTGTGGGTGGCCGATCCCGTGGCCGCGGCCGGCTTCTACCAGGAGTCCGTCGGGCTGGAGCCGATCAGGGTCGCCGAGTTCACCGAGGGAAAGGCGGCCTTCCCCTCCGTGCGCGTCAACGAGGAGACCATCCTCGACCTCGCCCCGCTCACCATGGCCGCAGGTATGAGGATGCTGCCCGGTGCGGCCGACAGCGCGGGCCACCCCGTCAACCACATCTGCCTGTCCCTGCCGGCCGATGCCTTCGACGCCCTGCACGCCCGCCTGGAGGAACACGGCGTCGCCGTGTCGGGCATCGACCACGACCTCTCGGGCGCCCGCGGCAACGCCACGCGCAGCTTCTACTTCCGTGACCCCGACGGCAACGTCTTCGAGGCCCGGCACTACGACGAGTAGCCGGGGCCGGGCGGACACGAGCAGCCGAGATCGTCGGACACGAGCGGCCGGCGCCGGTCAGAGACGGAAAGCGGGCTGCTCAGAACAGCGGCTCGGGCAGCACCCCCTCCAGGGCGAGCAGCTTCCGCTTGGTCTCCAGCCCGCCCCCGAAGCCGCCGATCCCGCCATCGCTCTCCACCACCCGGTGGCACGGAACGACCACCGGCAGCGGATTGGCACCCATGGCCGCGCCGACCGCCTGCGCCCCGCCGGGCTGCCCGACCCGCCCGGCGAGATCGCCGTACCCCACCACCGTGCCGTACGGCACACCGGTCGCCAGCTCGCGCAGCACCTGCCGGTTGAAGCCGGAGATCAGCGACCAATCCAGCGGCACGTCGAAGTCGTGCCGCTCGCCCGCGAAATAGGCCCGCAGCTGGCGTATCGCCTCCGCCAGCAGCGGCGCCTCGGGATCCTCCACGGGAGCCGCGCCCAGCCGGGCCGCCAGCCGCTCCAGGGCGCGGTCGCGCACCGCGTCCGTGGCGTGGAAGACGACGTTGACCAGGCCGTCACGGCTCGCTGCCAGCATCAGGGGCCCGATGTCGGTGCCCACCACGGCCCACACGACCTGCTGCTCAACCTGCTCATGGCTGTCCATGCGCCCACGGTACGGCCCGCCACTGACAACGCCCCCCGCGTTCAGTGCGAGCCGAGCGCCGTCCGCACCACGTCGGGCTTGTTGGTGATGATCCCGTCCACGCCGTAGCCCGCGACCTTGCGCGCGGTGGCCGCGTCGTTCACCGTCCAGGCGAACACCCGGAGCGGCTTGCCGTGCGGTCCGTCGAAGGTGTGCACGGCCGCGACGTACCCCTTGGAGAGCGAGCCGTACGAGGAGTTGACGAGATCAGTGAAGCGCGCGTACTGGTGCAGCTGCGCCGCGGTGGGCGACCCGAGGTAGGCGGTGGTGATCGCGGGCTTCAGCTTGTGCACGGTGCGGATGCTGTCGGCGCTGAAGCTCTGCACGATCAGCCGGCCCAGGTGTTCGTGGTCCAGCCAGCCCTCGTTCCCGAGGAGCTTCAGGGTCTGCTGCTCGATGCCCGGATACAGCTCCGGGTTCTTGATCTCAAGGAGCAGCTTCTCGTGGTTGTGCTCGACCTCGCGCATGTACTGCTGCAGCGTCGGTACGCACGTGCCCGCGTAGGCGGGGGAGTACCAGCTGCCCGCGTCCAGCCGGGCGATCTCGGCCGCGGTGAAGTCCTTCACCTTCCACGGCGCCCGGCCGGGGAAGACCTGCTCGACGTTGGTGGTGCGCTTCAGGCTGTCGTCGTGGATGACGACCAGCTTGCCGTCCTTGGTGCGCTGGACGTCGTTCTCGACCCAGGAGAAGCCCAGTTTCGCGGCCTTGTCGATCGAGGCCAGCGTGTTCTCGGGAGCGTAGGCGGAGGCACCCCGGTGAGCGATCACCGTGGGCTCGCCGGCATCGCCGGCCCGGGCGTCGGAGCCGGGGCTCAGCAGGACCGCCGTCCCCAGGATCGCGACGACCGCGGCGGCAACTACGCGCGCGTGCATGAAGACTCCTTGCGTCGAGCGAACACGGACAGCAACCACAGTGACAGCAGTCGGTCAGCATCACCTGGGCGCACAACGCCCACAGACTGAGTGGATGTGTCCCAAGTCCGCTCACCGGTACGGCACAACTGCGGCAAGGCCGTGTTTCTTTGCCGGAAAATCGTTCGACCATTCTGGTGGGGGTCATACTCTCTGCGACAAGCCTGACCGCCCCGGCGGTCCTGGGCCGGGGGGACATTTCAAGGATTCCGGGACGCAAGAGGGCGGAAGGGCAGCCGCGGATGCAAGGCACGGTCGACGGATTCAGCTACGGGGCCGTCACCCCGTTGGTGGCCTATCTGATGGCCTGCCTCGGCGGCGCCCTCGGCCTGCGCTGCACCACCCGGTCCCTGCTGGTCACGCACTCCCGACGGCCGGCCTGGCTGGCCCTCGGCTCGGCCGCGATCGGCTCCGGCATCTGGACCATGCACTTCGTCGCCATGATGGGCTTCGCCATCAAGGAGACGCCGATCCACTACGACAAGCCGATCACCTACGCGAGCCTCGGCCTCGCCATCGTCATGGTCGGCGTCGGGATCTTCATCGTCGGCTACCGGGGCGCCACCGGCACCTCGCTGTTCACCGGCGGCACGATCACCGGTCTGGGCGTCGCGTCGATGCACTACCTCGGCATGGCCGGCGTGCACTTCCACGGGCGGTTCACCTACAACACCTACACAGTCGCCGCCTCCGTCGTCATAGGGGTCGTGGCCGCCACCGCCGCGCTGTGGGCCGCCGGACGGGTCCGCGGCTTCATGTGGAGCGTCGGGGCGAGCCTCGTCATGGGGCTCGCGGTCAGCGGTATGCACTACACGGGCATGGCCGCCCTCGGCGTCCACCTCGACGGCACCTCCCACACCGCCGGAGGAGCGCCGGAGCCGTCCGTGCTCGCGCCCATGCTGATCGGCCCGCTCGCCTTCCTGCTCCTGGCGGGCGTCGTGGTGATCTTCGACCCGCTGATGATCATGGGCCGGCCGGTCCCGAGGCCCCTCGAGCACAAACCGGGTGTCCCGGCCTCCGCCGTCGCCTCCCAACCGCACCGGCGTCCCGCCCTCCACCAGGGGCACCGGGCCGAGCACCCCGTCTCCGGGACCCCGCAGAACCGCTGATCCCGCCCCGTTGTCAGTGCGGGGTCGTACGGTGGATGACATGCGGCCCGTTTCCCACATCGAACGCACGGTGGCGCCCTTCGAGGTCGTCAGCCCCTACCAGCCCAACGGCGACCAGCCGACGGCCATCGCCGACCTCGCCAAGCGCATCGAGGCCGGTGAGAAGGACGTCGTCCTGCTGGGCGCGACCGGCACCGGCAAGTCCGCCACCACGGCGTGGATGATCGAGAAGCTCCAGCGCCCCACGCTCGTGATGGCGCCGAACAAGACGCTGGCCGCCCAGCTGGCCAACGAGTTCCGCGAGCTCCTGCCGAACAACGCGGTCGAATACTTCGTCTCGTACTACGACTACTACCAGCCCGAGGCCTACGTCCCGCAGTCGGACACCTACATCGAGAAGGACTCCTCGATCAACGAGGAGGTCGAGCGGCTGCGCCACTCGGCGACGAACTCGCTGCTCACCCGCCGCGACGTCATCGTGGTCGCCTCGGTGTCCTGCATCTACGGCCTCGGTACTCCGCAGGAGTACGTGGATCGGATGGTCCCCCTGAGGGTCGGCGACGAGATCGACCGGGACGAGCTGTTGCGCCGCTTCGTCGACATCCAGTACACGCGCAACGACATGGCCTTCACCCGCGGCACCTTCCGGGTCCGCGGGGACACCATCGAGATCTTCCCGGTCTACGAGGAGCTGGCCGTCCGCATCGAGATGTTCGGCGACGAGATCGAGGCACTGTCCACGCTCCACCCGCTCACCGGCGAGATCATCAGCGACGACCAGCAGCTGTACGTCTTCCCCGCCTCCCACTACGTCGCCGGCCCCGAGCGCATGGAGCGGGCCGTCAACGACATCGAGAAGGAGCTGGGGGAGCGCCTGGCCGAGCTGGAGAAGCAGGGCAAGCTCCTGGAGGCCCAGCGTCTGCGGATGCGTACGACGTACGACATCGAGATGCTCCGGCAGATCGGCTCCTGCTCCGGTGTGGAGAACTACTCGATGCACTTCGACGGCCGTTCCCCCGGCTCCCCGCCCAACACCCTGCTGGACTACTTCCCGGACGACTTCCTGCTCGTCATCGACGAGTCGCACGTCACCGTCCCGCAGATCGGCGCGATGTACGAGGGCGACGCCTCCCGCAAGCGCACCCTCGTGGACCACGGCTTCCGCCTGCCGTCCGCCCTGGACAACCGCCCCCTGAAGTGGGAGGAGTTCCAGGAGCGCATCGGGCAGACCGTCTACCTCTCGGCCACCCCGGGCACCTACGAGCTGTCACGCTCCGACGGTGTCGTGGAGCAGATCATCCGCCCCACCGGCCTGGTCGACCCGGAGGTCGTGGTCAAGCCCACCGAGGGCCAGATCGACGACCTGGTGCACGAGATCCGCAAGCGCACCGAGAAGGACGAGCGCGTCCTCGTCACCACGCTCACCAAGAAGATGGCCGAGGACCTCACCGACTACTTCCTGGAGCTCGGCATCCAGGTGCGCTATCTGCACAGCGACGTCGACACCCTGCGCCGTGTCGAGCTGCTGCGCGAGCTGCGCTCCGGTGAGTACGACGTCCTGGTCGGCATCAACCTCCTGCGCGAGGGCCTCGACCTGCCCGAGGTGTCCCTGGTGGCGATCCTGGACGCCGACAAGGAGGGCTTCCTGCGCTCGGGCACCTCGCTGATCCAGACCATCGGCCGCGCGGCGCGCAATGTCTCCGGCCAGGTCCACATGTACGCCGACAAGATCACCCCGGCGATGGAGAAGGCCATCGAGGAGACCAACCGCCGCCGGGAGAAGCAGGTCGCCTACAACAAGGCCAACGGGATCGACCCGCAGCCCCTGCGCAAGAAGATCAACGACATCGTCGCGCAGATCGCCCGCGAGGAGGTCGACACCGAGCAACTCCTCGGCTCCGGCTACCGCAAGTCCAAGGACGGTAAGGGCGCCAAGGCACCCGTTCCGGCGCTGGGCGAAAAGGCGGCCAAGGCCGGCAAGGCGGCCAAGGGCAAGGCGGCGGCCACGGTTCCCACGGACCGCCCGGCGGCGGAACTCGCCGAGCAGATCGAGGAGATGACCGAGCGCATGCGCGCCGCCGCCGCGGAGCTGCAGTTCGAGATCGCGGCCCGGCTGCGTGACGAGGTCTCGGAAATGAAGAAGGAGCTGCGCCAGATGCGGGAAGCCGGTCTCGCCTGAGCCCCGCCACCCTGCCGGACCTCGGTATATGCGCCAAGTGTTGCAACACCGACACAAAGCGCGGGCCGGGGTTCGGCACTGTCGGTGCCTCTGCGTAGGGTTCTGGACAACCGCGCACTGCGCGGCAACAGGGGACCTTCGAGAGGGGATTCAGCGGTGTCCGTCAACTTGAGCAAGGGTCAGGCCATCAGCCTGGAGAAGAAGGACGGGGCCACCCTGACCGCGGTCCGTATGGGGCTCGGCTGGCAGGCGGCGAAGCGGCGCGGTCTGTTCGGCTCCCGCACGCGTGAGATCGACCTGGACGCGTCGGCCGTCCTCTTCGCCGAGAACCAGCCGGTCGATGTCGTCTTCTTCCGCCACCTGGTGAGCGACGACGGTTCCGTGCGTCACACCGGCGACAACCTCGTCGGCGGCGTCGGGCAGGGCGGTGACGACGAGGCGATCCTCGTGGACCTGCAGCGCGTTCCGGTCCACATCGACCAGATCATCTTCACCGTGAACTCCTTCACGGGACAGACCTTCCAGGAGGTGCAGAACGCGTTCTGCCGTCTCGTGGACGAGACCAACGGCCAGGAACTGGCCCGCTACACGCTGGACGGCGGCGGCGACTACACCGCCCAGATCATGGCGAAGGTGCACCGGGCGGGCTCGGGCTGGACGATGACCGCGCTGGGCACCCCGGCCTATGGCCGTACGTTCCAGGACCTGATGCCGGCGATCCAGCAGCACCTGTAGGACCGCCTGCTCGACCGGCGCGGCGCACGACAGAACGACAGCGACACAGGGGGGCGACGGCGATGACGGCCGAGCTGGTGCGGGGGCAGAACCACCCGCTGTCCCAGGTCCGGCTGGTGATCCGGATCTCGGCCGGGGCGCCGGTCCTGGCCGGAGCCACGCTCGGCGACGAGAAGGGCACGGTGCACGGGCCTGAGTGGGTGGCCCACCCCGGCGCGACCACCCTGCCCGGTGTCGAGGTGCCCCGGCGGGCCGCCGCCGGACACCGGCTCACCGTCGACCTGGGCGCCGTGCCCGAGGCCGTCCACCGCGTCGCCGTCTTCCTCGCCCTGCCCACCGGGGCCGGGTCACCGGCGCGGTTCGGTGCCGTCGCCGCGCCGCACGCGACGGTGGAGGGCCTCGACGGAACCGAACTGGCCTGCTACACCCTCACCGGCCTGGACAGCGAGACGGCCGTGCTCGCCCTGGAGCTGTATCGCCGACAGGGCGCCTGGAAGGTGCGGGCGGTGGGCCAGGGATACGCGGCAGGGCTCACCGCACTGCTCGCCGACCAGGGCCTGCGCGAGGCCGCCGACGTCGCGGCCGCCGCCCATGGGGCGGTGGCCCCCGAGGAGGCGGCCCACGGCCTGTCCCACTCGCTGCAGGCTCCGGCCTCCGCGCCGTCAGCGCACGAGGCTTCGGCTCGCACGCCGAAGGACACCTCTACGGCCCCACCGCACGACACGTCCGCCTCCGCCGCGCACGTCACACCGGCTCCCGGGCCGTACGACACCGCCGCGCCCGAGGCCCGGGACGCCGCCGCGGCCGGGACGCCCGGGCCGACGCCCTCCTTCGCCCGGCAGCAGCAGGAGCCGGCATCGCCGTACGACGCGCGGAGCCCGTACGACCCCCAGGCATCCGGCGCATCCCCGCCAGACCCCGTCGTCCGGGTCGACTACACGCACCCCGGCCGTTCCCCGCACGGCACACCGCCCCCGGCGGCCCCCGCCGACGACGATCGGCCCGCACAGCCCGTCGCGGGCGACGCCGTGGGCTGGTCGATGGAGGAGCGGCTGTACAACCAGGTCTGGGGCATGTTCGAGGACCTGGCCCGCACGACCGCCGCGTACCGCAGCGCCGTCGACTTCGCCGACTCCCGCCTGGAGAAGGAGCTCGACCAGGCTCTCACCGACCCTCGCGGCCGACTCGGCACCGCGGGCGACGCCGCGCGCGAGGTGGCCCATGCCCGCCGGACGCAGCTGGTGGATCAGGCGCGTGCGGTCCTCGACCGTGACCTCGCCCAGCTCACCGCCGAGTCCGAGGTGGTCGAGCCCGCGCTTCCGCCGGCGTACGCCCGCTGGGACAACCCCGTCTGGCACGGCTACCGAGTGCCCGCCGAGCCGCCGATGGCCCTGCGTCTGGGCGACCTCCATCTGCCCGAGAGCGTGCCCCTGCGCATCCCTCTGCTGGTCAGGTTGCCGCTGGAACGCGGCCTGTGGCTCGACAGCGGCCTGGCGGAGGCGTCCGGCGGCCTCCCCGACTCCGCCGAGCTGCGGTACCTGGCCATGGAGGCCGGGGCGGCGCTCGCGGCACGCCTGCTCGCCGTGCATCCCGCGGGGGACTTCGCCGTGCAGATCATCGACCCGGCCGGCACCGGGGTCGCGGCGTTCGCCCCGCTCACGCGGACCGGAGTGCTCGCCGCTCCTCCCGCGACCGGAGCTGCCGGTGCGACGGAGACGTTGGAGCGGCTCACCCGGCGGGTCGACCTGGTGCAGATGGCGGTGCGCGGCGGCGCGCCCGAATCGCTGCCGGCCGATGTCGACACCGCGCGTCAGCTGCTGATCGTCAACGACTTCCCGCACGGTTTCGACGACCGGGCGGTGACCCGGCTGCGCTATCTCGCCGACGAAGGGCCCGACGTCGGTGTCCACCTCCTGCTGGTGGCGGACCGCGAGGACGCCGCTGCCTACGGCCCCCTGCTCGATCCGCTGTGGCGTTCGCTGACGCGACTCACCCCCGTGCCCGACGATCACTTCGCCGACCCCTGGGTGGGGCACGCCTGGACCTATGAACCGTCGCTGGTGCCGGCCGGGAGCCAGGTCGTGCACCAGGTGCTCACCGAGGTGGCGAGAGCTCTGACCAAGCGCGGGTAAAGGGCTCCGAGCTGGGATCTTGGTCTTTATTTTACTTTTCTCTTTACCTTTCCTTGGTGATTGCGGTACTGTCTTCCGTACGGAGGGGAGTACTCCCTGACTGCGGCGCACCCGTCAGTACGGACCGGTTCCGGTCCCGGGGCGCCGGCCCGACGCGGGTGGAAGAGACCTCCGGCAGCGACGACGCTGACGTGTTTGCCGTTACGTAATGCCGGAGGTGCAGTGGAAGTCTCCATGACCCTGTGGGTCCTGACCGTCGCGGGCCTCGCCGCCCTGATCGCGGTCGATTTCCTCATCGGGCGGAAGCCCCATGAGGTGTCGATCAAGGAGGCCGGTATCTGGACCGTTGTCTGGATCGCCCTGGCCGGGCTGTTCGGTCTCGGTCTCCTCGTCTTCGGCGGCGGACAGCCGGCCGGCGAGTTCTTCGCGGGATTCATCACCGAGAAGTCGCTGAGCGTCGACAACCTCTTCGTCTTCGTCCTGATCATGGCGAAGTTCGCGGTGCCGGCCCAGTACCAGCAGCGCGTCCTGCTCGTCGGCGTACTCATAGCCCTGGTCCTGCGGGCCGTCTTCATCGCCGCGGGAGCCGCGATCATCGCCGGCTTCGCCTGGATCTTCTACCTCTTCGGCGCCTTCCTGATCTGGACCGCCTGGAAGCTCATCCGGGAGGCGCGCGCGGACGAGGAGGACGAGGAGTACGAGGAGAACAAGCTGCTGAAGGCCGCGGAACGCAAGTTCGGTGTGGCCGACCGGTACCACGGCACCAAGCTGTGGATCCGGCAGAACGGCCATCGGGTCATGACCCCGATGCTGGTCGTGATGCTCGCCATCGGCACCACGGACGTCCTGTTCGCCCTGGACTCCATCCCCGCGATCTTCGGTCTGACCCAGGACCCGTACATCGTCTTCACCGCCAACGCGTTCGCCCTCATGGGTCTGCGACAGCTGTACTTCCTCATCGGCGGCCTGCTGAAGAAGCTGGTCCACCTCTCGTACGGCCTGTCGGTCATCCTCGGCTTCATCGGCGTCAAGCTGGTGCTGCACGCCCTGTACGAGTCCGGCGTCCACGTCCCCGAGATCAGCATCCCGGTCTCGCTCGGCGTGATCTGCGCGGTCCTGGTCGTCACGACCGTCACCAGCCTGATGGCCACCGGGAAGCAGGCCGCCGTCGAGGCGGCGCACGGGGGCGGTCAAGCCGCTCCGAAGGACAGCGTCGACGCCTGACCAAGCCGACGGCAGGTGCGGCCGGGGCGGGAGCGGGACCGTGTGAAAGAGGCACCCGCTCCCACCGCTGCCGGGCCCTGCAGCGGAAAGGGAAAGGACGAGAAATATCGGGAAAGAACGGAATGCGAATTATGTAGGTCTCTGCGACCATCGCCGCATGATCACTCGGCTCCGGGCGCTCACCTGGCAATGGACGATCCTCGTGCCCGTTCTCGCGGTCGTCCTCCTGGTCTTCACCTGGGGCCGAAATCTGCCGGGCGCGGTCGTCGCGCTGATGACCCTGGTGCTCGCCGGCTCCGTCCTGGCGGCCGTCCACCACGCCGAGGTCGTCGCCCACCGCGTCGGCGAACCCTTCGGCTCCCTGGTGCTCGCCATCGCCGTCACGATCATCGAGGTGGCCCTGATCGTCACCCTCATGGCGGACGGCGGCGCCAAGAGCTCCACCCTGGCCAGGGACACCGTCTTCGCCGCCGTGATGATCGCCTGCAACGGCATCGTCGGGCTCTGTCTGCTCGTCGCCTCCCTGCGGCACGGCACCGCCGTCTTCAACCCCGAGGGCACCGGCGCCGCCCTGGCGACCGTGGCGACGCTCGCCACCCTCAGCCTGGTGCTGCCGACCTTCACCACCAGCAAGCCCGGACCCGAGTTCTCCTCGGTGCAGCTGACCTTCGCCGCGCTGTCCTCACTGATCCTTTACGGACTCTTCGTGGCCACCCAGACCGTGCGCCACCGCGACTACTTCCTGCCGATCACCCGGCAGGGCGAGGTCATCACCGCCGACGACCACGCCCGGCCACCATCCGCGCGCAGCGCCTGGCTCAGCCTCGGTCTGCTCGGGCTGGCTCTGGTCGGCGTGGTCGGCCTGGCCAAGGGGGTGTCGCCCACCATCGAGTCGGGTGTGGAGGCGGCCGGCCTGCACCACGCCGTCGTCGGTGTGATCATCGCCCTGCTCGTCCTGTTGCCCGAGACGATCGCCGCGCTGCGCGCCGCACGCCGCGACCGGGTGCAGACCAGCCTCAACCTCGCACTCGGCTCGGCCATTGCGAGCATCGGCCTGACCATCCCGGCCGTCGCCCTCGCCTCCATCTGGCTCTCCGGACCGCTCATCCTCGGCCTCGGCTCCACACACATGCTGCTGCTCGCGCTGACCATCGTGGTCAGCTCCCTGACAGTGGTGCCGGGACGGGCCACGCCCCTGCAGGGCGGTGTCCACCTGGTGGTCTTCGCGGCCTATCTGGAGTTGGCCGTCAATCCGTAGCGAGCCCGACCGTACGGTCCCTCTGCGGGAGGCCTGCAGCCGGTCGCCGTCGTCCCGTATACCGGCCGGTCAAGGTCAACCCGTCGCCGGCTCCACCGCCGGTACGGGCACCGGCCGCGTCTCCGGAAGCAGCGCGAAGCACACCAGGCTGATGAGCCCGATGCCCGTCAGATACACGCCCACGGCCCAGGGCACACGCCCGCTCTGCTCCGCGAGCGCCGTGGCCACGATGGGGGTGAGCGCGCCGCCGAGGACCCCGCCGAGGTTGTAGCCCACAGCGGCGCCCGTGCAGCGGACCCGCGCATCGTACAGTTCCGGGAGGTATGCGGCGATGACCGCGAACATGGTGACGAAGGCGAGCAACGCGCCCAGGATGCCGAGGAACATCAGCAGCGGTCGGCCGGTGGCCAGCAGTGCCACCATCGGGAGCATCCACAGCACGCAGGCCGTGCACCCCGTCAGACACATCGGCCGCCGCCCATAGCGGTCGCCGAGCAGCGCCACCAAGGGCGTGAGGGCCCCCTTCACGACCACCGCGGCCATGACACAGCTCAGCATCACCGTCCGGCTCACCCCGAGCCGTTCCGTGGCGTACGCCAGCGACCAGGTCGTCACCGCGTAGAACACCGCGTACCCGATGGCCAGGGCGCCGGCCGTCAGCAGCACGAGCCGCCCGTGATGCCGAACGACCTCGACGAACGGCACGCGCGCGTGGTCGTCGATTTCCAGGAACCGAGGGCTCTCGGCGAGCGACGAGCGCAGCCACAGCCCGGCGAGCGCCGGTGCACCGGCGACCCAGAACGGCACCCGCCAGCCCCACCGCGCGAACTCCGCGTCGGACAGCACCGCCGACAGCGCGAGCATCACCCCGTTGGCGAGCACGAAGCCCACCGCGGGCCCGACTTGAGGGAAACTCGACCACAGGGCGCGTCGCGCGGCCGGCGCGTGCTCGGCGGTCAGCAGCACCGCTCCGCCCCATTCGCCGCCGAGCCCGAGCCCCTGCAGGAAGCGCAGCACGAGCAGCAACAGGGGTGCGGCGACGCCGATCGTCCCGTACGACGGCACACAGCCCACCGCGACGGTCGAGGCGCCCGTGAGCAGCAGTGAGGCGACGAGCACGGGCCGCCGTCCGTGCCGGTCGCCGAGGTGCCCGAACACCACCGAGCCCAGCGGCCGGGCGACGAACCCCACCCCGAAGGTCACGAACGCCGCCAGGGTCCCCGCGACCGGCGAGAACGTCGGGAAGAACAGCGGACCCAGGACCAGGGCCGCCGCGGTTCCGTAGACGAAGAAGTCGTAGAACTCGATCGCGGTCCCCGCCAGGGACGCGGCGGCGAGTCTCGGCATCGAAGGAGCGCTCACGGCACGTACAGGCTGCATGCCGCGTCAACCACCTACCGTGATCAACAGTTACGGGGCGCGCGGAGGCGCGAGCGAGGCGACCGTGGCGTGCGCCGAGGCCCTGGCGCGCGGCCAGCCCTGCATTCCGGCCACCGTGATAGACCGGGTGCGAGCGGCGGTCGTCGACGTACCGCCCCGAACGGACCGGAGGAAACGTGCCCCGCACCCTGGCCAACGCCCCGATCATGATCCTCAACGGGCCCAACCTGAACCTGCTCGGCCAGCGCCAGCCCGAGATCTACGGGAGGGACACCCTGGCCGATGTCGAGGCGATGTGCGCCAAGGCCGCGGCCGCGCACGGCGGCACCGTGGACTTCCGGCAGTCCAACCACGAGGGTCAGTTGGTCGACTGGATCCACGAGGCGCGCCTGAACCACTGCGGGATCGTCATCAACCCCGGTGCCTACTCCCACACGTCGGTCGCGATTCTGGACGCACTCAACACCTGCGACGGCATGCCCGTGCTGGAGGTGCACATCTCGAACATCCACCAGCGCGAATCGTTCCGGCACCACTCCTACGTCTCCCTGCGCGCCGACGGGGTGATCGCCGGATGCGGAGTGCAGGGCTACGTGTTCGGTGTGGAGCGGGTCGCCGCCCTGGTGGGCGCGGTCCAGGCCGAGGCCTAGGCCGTGGCGTAGTCGGGGGCCGTCACAGCCGGCCCGCCTCCACGATCCGCCGCAGGAAACGCCGCGTGCGCTCCTGCTGCGGGTCGCCGAAGACCTGCTCGGCGGTGCCGCGCTCCAGCACGACGCCACCGTCCAGGAAACAAACCTGGTCGGCGACGTCCCGCGCGAAGCCCATCTCGTGCGTCGCCAGCACCATGGTCATGCCGTCGTCCTTCAGGTCCCGGACCACCTCCAGCACCTCGCCCACGAGTTCGGGGTCGAGCGCCGCCGTGATCTCGTCCAGCAGCAACAGCCGGGGCCGTACGGCGAGCGCCCGTACGATCGCCACACGCTGCTGCTGACCGCCGCTGAGCCGGTCCGGATAGGCATCCGCCTTCGCACCCAGTCCGAGGCGCTCCAGCAGGCCCCTGGCCCGTTCCTCGGCCTCCGCCCGGGAGACGCCGTGCACCCGGCGGGGCGCCAGCGTGATGTTGTCCAGCACGGTCATGTGCGGGAAGAGGTTGTACGCCTGGAAGACCACGCCGATCCGGCGCCGGACCGCGTCCTGGTCGACGCGGGGGTCGGTGATCTCCTCGCCGTCCAGCCAGATCGCGCCGTCGTCGATCTCCTCCAGGAGGTTGGCGCAGCGCAGCAGCGTGGACTTGCCCGAGCCGGAGGCGCCGATCAGCGCGGTCACCGTGTGCGGGGCGACCTCCAGGCCGACGTCCCGCAGCACCACGGAGCCGCCGAAGGTCTTGCGGACGGACTCCATGCGCAGCACGGGCGCGAGTGCGTCGCTCATAGCGATCCTCCTTGGGCCCGCTGCCGGTCCATCCGGGCCGTCATCCAGTCCGTGAAGCGGGTCATCGGAATGGTCAGTGCGACGAAGACGAGGCCCGCGACGATGTACGGCGTGTAGTTGAGGCTGCGCTGGGCGATGATGTCGGCCGCCCGTACGGCGTCGACCGCGCCGCCGATCGACACGAGCCCGGTGTCCTTCTGGAGCGACACGAGGTCGTTCAGCAGGGGCGGCACCTGACGGCGTACGGCCTGGGGGAGCACCACATACCGCAGCGCCTGACGGTTGGTCAGCCCCAGTGAGCGGGCCGCGGCGCGCTGCGAGGGGTGCACGGACTCGATGCCGGCGCGGAACACCTCGGCGACGTAAGCGGAGTACGTCAGTGTCAGCGCCGTACCACCGAGCAGGACGGGATCGACGGTCACGCCCTGGAGGCGCAGTGCGGGCACCCCGAAGACCACGAGCATCAGGTTGATGATCAGCGGCAGACCGCGGAAGAAGTCCGTGTACGCGGCCGCCAGCACCCGCAGGGGGAAGAACACGGGCCCGGGCAGGGTGCGGGCGATGGCGATCAGCATGCCCAGGACGAGGACCAGCACGCCGCAGATCAGCAGCAGCCGGACGTTGAGCCACAGCCCTTCGAGGACCTTGGGGAAGGCCTCGCGCGCGTACTGCGTGTCGAAGAAGGTCTCCTCGGTGCGCGGCCAGCCGGGCGCGTTGACGACGACCAGGTAGAGGACGACGCCGGTGATCAGCGTCGACAGGGCGGCGATGGCTGTCGCGCGACGGGCACGCGCGCGCTTGTGGCGCTCGCGCCGCAGCCGTCGCTCGGACGGGACGTACCCGTCGCGCACATCGTCCTTGCCGGAGTCCTCCCCCGACTCCTCCTGCATGACGGTCACTTGAGCACCGGAGCGTCGACGGCGTCGGACAACCACTGCTTCTCCAGCTTCGCCAGCGTGCCGTCCTTGCGCAGGGCGTCCACGGCCGACGTCACGCACGACGTGAGGCCGCTGCCCTTGTCGAGGACGAGCCCGAACTGCTCGGGAGTGCCGCCCTGGTTCTCGAACTGCCCGACGATCCTGGCATTGGTCACCTGGGCCGAGGTCACGTAGAAGGCGGTCGGCAGATCGGTGACGATGGCGTCCACCTGGCCGTTCTTGAGCGCGGAGATGGCCTGGTCGTTCTTGGAGTACGCGGCCGCCTCCTGCGACGGCTTCACCACGTCGCTGATGTAGTTGAGACTCGTCGTGCCCACCTGGGCGCCCAGCTTGAGGTCCTTCAGGTCCGCGATGCTCGTCGCCTTGGCGGCCTTGCTGCCCTTCAGCGCGATGACAGCCTGGCGCACGTCGTAGTAGCCGGAGGAGAAGTCGACGGCCTTCTTGCGCTCGGAGCTGATCGACACCTGGTTGATGTCGAAGTCGAAGCTCTTCACGCCGGGCGCGAACGCCTTGTTGAACGGCACGCTCTGCCATACGACCGCGCTGTTGCCGTAACCCAGCTGCCGGGCCACGGCGTAGGCGACCGCCGACTCGAAGCCCTTGCCGTTCGCGGGCTTGTCGTCCTTGAACCAGGGCTCGTACGCCGGTTCGTCCGTCGCGATCGTCAGCTTTCCGGACGTCTTGGTGGCCAACGCGCCCTTGGTGCAGCTCTTCGCTGCCGAGCCGGAGGGAGCGGCCGACGACTTGCCCTCGGGCTGCGGAGCACAGCCGACGGCGGTGGCGAGCAGGGCTACGGTGGCGGCGGCTGCCGCACGGCGCAGGACGCGAGGCGCTGGGTACATGGCGGGAGATTGGCAGCGAACCCCGCGTTTGTCCAGGTCACGACCACAACTGTCCGCATACTGGGAACGGGTGTTGCGGCTGTGTGAACGTCCCGCACGACGCGGGCCGTTGGCCTGGGCCGCCGGCCGAGGGCGGGGTTGGAGACCGGCGGCCCTGCCGCAGAGGAGCCGTCATCCTCTGCGGGGTTGTCACCAGTGGACCGCGTGACAGGGCGTGCGGGGAGCGCGTACGCGCCCCCGGCGTGTGTGAAACATTCACACGGGGCGCGCGGCGAGAGCCGTGCGCGACGCTCGGATGAGAAGGGCGCCCGGCGCTCACCACCCGCGCGCGTGCCACTCCGGCAGATGCGGCCGCTCCGCGCCCAGGGTCGTGTCGTTGCCGTGCCCGGGATAGACCCAGGTCTCATCGGGCAGCACGTCGAAGATCTTCGTCTCCACGTCGTGGATCAGGCTGGCGAAGGCCTTCGGATCCTTGCGCGTGTTACCGACGCCGCCCGGGAAGAGGCAGTCGCCGGTGAAGACATGCGGATGACCGTGCGGGTCGTCGTAGACCAGCGCGATCGAACCCGGGGTGTGCCCGACGAGGTGCCGCGCGGTGAGCTCCACCCGTCCCACCCGGATCACGTCGCCGTCGTCCACGAGGACATCGGTGGGCACGGGGATGCCGGGGGCGTCCTCGCGGCCGGCATACGTACGCGCGCCCGTGGCCGCGACGACCTCGGCGAGCGCCTGCCAGTGGTCGCCGTGCTGATGCGTGGTGACGACGGACGCGATGCCGTCGTCACCGATCATGCCGAGAAGTGCCTCCGCCTCATTGGCGGCGTCGATCAGGAGCTGCTCGTCGGTGGCCCGGCAGCGCAGCAGGTAGGCGTTGTTGTCCATCGGGCCGACCGCGATCTTCGTGATCATGAGGTCTTTCAGCTCGTGCACATCCGCCGGTCCGCCGACCCTGACCTCTCCGGTGTACGTCATGGTGATCAGCCTATAGCGGGGGAGGGCCGACGGACCGTAGCTGACCTACAAGGGCGGCAGCTTCGGCAGCGCGCCCTTCGTCGTCAGGCCGGAGCCGTCGCGCCGCCCGGCGAGCCAGCCCAGCAGGTCCGCGGCCGTACCCTCGACCGCGACAGGGCCGCCCTCCGCTCCGCCGCCCGTGGTCCAGGACCGGCCGTCACCGGCGGTCAGACTCGTCCAGGGCACCTCCTTGTGTCCGGCGAAGCGCTCCGCCAGGAAGTCGATCTCCCGTTCCGTGAACTCGGCCGGAAGATCCTCCAGCTCGTACCCGATGCCGAGATCGACGTGGTGCAGCTCGACCTCGACCCACCGCCGGAACGGCACCCGCGACGCCGAGTCGGTGACCCCGTTGCGCAGCTCCACCGTGCGCGACCAGTCCGCCGGGGCGTCCCCCACCGTCTGGAAGCGGGCCGCGCTCTCCCGCAGGTCGGTGAGCTGGGCGTCGAGGGGGCGCGGGGCGTCGCGCTCGATGTCGGCGTCCCGCGCCTCGGCGCTCGCGTACATGGGCCGGCCCTCGAGAACGTTCACGAGCGCGTCCGCGTTGCGGGCGAGATGGGCCAGGACGTGCCCGCGGCTCCACCCCGGAAGCCGTGACGGCTCGGCGAGCGACGCGTTGTCCAGTTCGGCGACCGCGGTGAGGAGCCGCTCGGTCGCGTCACGTACACATGCCAGGTCATGAGCGTGATCAATCATGGGCCTGACATTAGTCCGGCCACACCTTTGGGTGAAGGTGGTGAACCTCGCCCGCAAATCGAAAGCACGTGCTATATCGTCGAAGGCGGCGTCGGGCATGCTGGATGGCCGGGGGTTGTTATGCAACCGGGCAATCCGACCGGCGTTGTCAGTGGCTCCCCCTAGTCTGAAGAAGCACGGGGGCCCCGCCCCTGTCACTTCTCTCAAGAAAGGTGCGGACCGGCGTGGCCGACCGTCTCATCGTCCGTGGCGCGCGCGAGCACAACCTGAAAAACGTCTCGCTCGACCTGCCGCGTGACTCGCTCATCGTCTTCACGGGCCTGTCCGGGTCGGGCAAGTCCTCCCTGGCCTTCGACACGATCTTCGCCGAGGGCCAGCGGCGCTACGTGGAGTCGCTCTCCTCGTACGCCCGGCAGTTCCTCGGCCAGATGGACAAGCCGGATGTCGACTTCATCGAGGGCCTGTCCCCGGCGGTCTCCATCGACCAGAAGTCGACCTCGCGCAACCCGCGCTCGACGGTCGGCACCATCACCGAGGTCTACGACTATCTGCGTCTGCTCTTCGCGCGCATCGGCAAGCCGCACTGTCCCGAGTGCGGCCGACCGATCTCCCGCCAGTCGCCGCAGGCCATCGTCGACAGGGTCCTGGAGCTGCCGGAGGGGAGCCGCTTCCAGGTGCTGTCGCCGCTCGTGCGCGAGCGCAAGGGCGAGTTCGTCGATCTCTTCGCCGACCTGCAGACCAAGGGCTACTCCCGCGCGCGCGTCGACGGGCAGACCATCCAGCTGTCCGAGCCGCCGGCGCTGAAGAAGCAGGAGAAGCACACCATCGAGGTGGTCGTGGACCGCCTCACGGTGAAGGAGTCGGCCAAGCGCCGCCTCACCGACTCCGTGGAGACCGCCCTCGGCCTGTCCGGCGGCATGATCGTGCTCGACTTCGTCGACCTCCCCGAGGACGACCCCGAGCGCGAGCGCATGTACTCCGAGCACCTGTACTGCCCGTACGACGACCTGTCCTTCGAGGAACTGGAGCCCCGCTCCTTCTCCTTCAACTCGCCCTTCGGCGCCTGCCCCGACTGCACCGGCATCGGCACCCGCATGGAGGTCGACCCCGAGCTGATCGTCCCGGACGAGGAAAAAACCCTGGACGAGGGCGCCATCCACCCCTGGTCGCACGGGCACACCAAGGACTACTTCGGCCGCCTGATCGGTGCCCTCGCGGACGCGCTCGGCTTCCGCACGGACATCCCGTTCGCGGGCCTGCCGCAGCGCGCGAAGAAGGCCCTGCTCCACGGCCACAAGACCCAGATCGAGGTCCGCTACCGCAACCGGTACGGCCGGGAGCGCGTGTACACCACGCCCTTCGAGGGCGCGGTGCCGTTCGTCAAGCGCCGTCACAGCGAATCCGAGAGCGACGCCAGCCGCGAGCGCTTCGAGGGCTACATGCGCGAGGTCCCGTGCCCCTCCTGCGAGGGCACGCGCCTGAAGCCGATCGTCCTCGCGGTCACGATCATGGAGAAGTCGATCGCCGAGGTCTCCGCGATGTCGATCAGCGACTGCGCGGACTTCCTGGGCCAGCTGAGGCTGAGCGCCCGGGACAAGAAGATCGCCGAGCGGGTGCTGAAGGAGGTCAACGAGCGACTGCGCTTCCTGGTCGACGTCGGCCTCGACTACCTCTCGCTGAACCGTGCGGCCGGCACGCTCTCCGGCGGCGAGGCCCAGCGCATCCGCCTGGCCACCCAGATCGGCTCCGGCCTCGTCGGCGTCCTGTACGTGCTGGACGAACCGTCCATCGGCCTGCACCAGCGGGACAACCACCGGCTGATCGAGACCCTGGTCCGGCTGCGCGACATGGGCAACACGCTCATCGTCGTGGAGCACGACGAGGACACCATCAAGGTCGCTGACTGGGTCGTGGACATCGGCCCCGGTGCCGGTGAACACGGCGGCAAGGTCGTGCACAGCGGCTCCCTGAAGGAGCTGCTCGCCAACACCGAGTCGCAGACCGGCGCGTACCTCTCTGGCCGCAAGGCGATCCCGCTTCCGGACATCCGCCGTCCCCGCGACCCGTCCCGCAAGCTGACCGTGCACGGCGCCCGTGAGAACAACCTGCAGGACATCGACGTGTCCTTCCCGCTGGGTGTGTTCACGGCCGTCACGGGCGTCTCCGGATCCGGCAAGTCGACGCTGGTCAACGACATCCTGTACACGCACCTGGCCCGCGAGCTGAACGGCGCGAGGAACGTCCCCGGACGGCACACGCGCGTGGACGGCGACGACCTGGTCGACAAGGTCGTGCACGTCGACCAGTCGCCGATCGGCCGCACTCCGCGGTCCAACCCCGCGACGTACACCGGTGTCTTCGATCACATCCGCAAGCTGTTCGCCGAGACCACCGAGGCGAAGGTCCGCGGCTACCTGCCCGGTCGCTTCTCCTTCAACGTCAAGGGCGGCCGCTGCGAGAACTGCGCGGGTGACGGCACCATCAAGATCGAGATGAACTTCCTCCCGGACGTCTACGTCCCGTGCGAGGTCTGCCACGGAGCCCGGTACAACCGGGAGACCCTGGAGGTCCACTACAAGGGCAAGTCCATCGCCGACGTGCTGAACATGCCGATCGAGGAGGCCACCGACTTCTTCGAGGCCGTCCCGGCCATCTCCCGGCACCTGAGGACGCTGAAGGACGTCGGTCTCGGCTACGTCCGCCTCGGCCAGTCCGCCACCACGCTCTCCGGAGGTGAGGCCCAGCGCGTGAAGCTGGCCAGCGAGCTGCAGAAGCGATCCACCGGACGCACTGTCTACGTCCTGGACGAGCCGACCACCGGTCTGCACTTCGAGGACATCAGCAAGCTGCTGACGGTCCTCGGTGGCCTGGTCGACAAGGGCAACACGGTGATCGTCATCGAGCACAACCTCGACGTGATCAAGACCGCCGACTGGATCGTCGACATGGGTCCGGAAGGCGGCGCCGGCGGCGGCCTCGTGGTCGCCGAGGGCACGCCCGAGGAGGTCGCCGGGGTGCCGGCCAGCCACACCGGCAAGTTCCTGCGCGAGATCCTCGGCGCCGACCGCATCAGCGACGCGGAACCGGTGAAGGTGCCACGGGCGGGCACGGCCAAGAGGACGGCCGCCGCGAAGACGGCGGCGAAGAAGACGGTGACGGCCAAGGCCAACAACACGGCTAGCAAGAAGGCCGACGCGGTCACGAAGAAGGCGGCTACCGCGAAGAAGACGACGCGGGCACGCAAGGCCTGACAGACCACCAGAAAAGCGGCGCCCCGCGGGAACTCCCCGCGGGGCGCCGCTCGTTCCACCATCAGCCACCCCGGCTCCGAGGCACGCCAGGTCCCCGTGTCACGGTCCGGGCCGCACCTTGACAACAGCAGAGAGGAAAACAGCACAGAGAAGAGGGCCGCTCACAGATCACCGAGCTCGGCCGAGTACGGCGGCTCGGCCCCCGCCCGTGAGCAGGTGACCGCAGCCGCGCGTGCCGCGAAGCACAGCAGCCGCCTCCAGCCCTCCGTCCCGAGGGCGGCGAGCGCTTCCTCCGACAGCGCGTCCAGGGCGGAAAGCCCATGCAGCAGAGCCGCGTTGACCGTGTCACCGGCGCCGATGGTGTCCACCACGGCGACCTTCTCACCCGGCACGGAATACTCGGCGCCGTCCCGGGTGAACGCGGTCAGCCCGTCCCCGCCCCGGGTCACCACCACGGCCGCCGGTCCCGCGGCCAGCCACTCGCGCGGTGTGCCGCCCAGCCACTCGGCGTCCTCCGCGGACAGCTTCAGCAGCGTCACCGAGGGCAGCCAGCTCTTGAAACGCGCCCGGTAGGCGTCCGCGTCCGGGATCAGTCCCGCCCGGATGTTGGGGTCGAGCGCGGTGAACAGCCCCCGCCCGGCCGCCGTGCGCATCAGCTCCTCATAGGCGCTCGCCCCCGGTTCCAGGACGAGTGAGCAGGTACCGAAGGACACCGCGCGGGTACCTTCGGGCAGCGCGGCGGGCGCGGTGAACAGGCGGTCGGCGGTGCCGTCCACATAGAAGGAATATGCGGCGGAGCCGCCGCCGTCGATCGTGGCCACCGCCAGCGTCGTCGGCTCCGTCCCGCGCTGTACGCCCGACACGTCCACCCCAGCGCGCCGCAGCCCGTCCAGCAGGGCTTCGCCGAAGGCGTCGTGTGACGTCCGGGAGCAGAAAGCGGTGCGGGAACCGAGCCGGCCAAGGGCCACGGCGGTGTTGTACGGGCCGCCGCCGAGCGCCGGCTTCAGGGTCGCGAGGGCGCCGGAGCCCTGCGGTACCAGGTCGATCAGTGCCTCACCGGCGACGACGATCACGAGGCGGTTCCCTTCTCCGACGGCGTTGACGATGTGGTGTGACCGGGCTCCTCGGACCCGCCCGGCTCCTCCGGGCACCCGCAGGACGTGCGATGGACGAACGCGCACGGCAGCCGCACTGTGCGGGTCGGCCGACGCGGCTCGTCCAGACGGTCCAGGAGCACCTGGACGGCCCGCGCACCCAACTCCCTGCTGGGCTGGGCGATGGCGGTGAGCCGGGGCGAGAACAGATCGGCCCAGGCGAAGTCGTCGAAGCAGCACAGGGCCAGGTCGTCCGGGACGGACAGACCGTGCCGGCGCAGAGCGCGCAGGGCGCCGATGGTCATCGCGTTGTTGGCGGTGACGAGTGCCGTGGGCGGTTCGGGGAGGGCGAGCAGGGCGGCCGTGGCCTGCTCGGCACCCGAGGCCTCGGAGTTGCCGGACACGAGGAGCCGTTCATCGAGGTCCAGTCCGGCGGCGTTGAGGCCGTCGTGGTAGCCGGAGACACGGTCGCTGGTGGTGCTGAGCCCCGGCAGGCCCGCGACCAGGCCGATCCTGTGGTGGCCCAGCCCGGCGAGATGGGTGACCAGGCGGGCGGTCGGCCTGGCGCCGTCGGCGCAGACCTGGTCGTACCAGGGCGCCTCCTGGTCGGGGGCGGCGCCTGCTCCAGCACCCACCGCGGATCCGTCCGTCGGGTCCGCGTCGATCACCCGGTCCAGGAACACGGTCGGCACGGCATGGCGGCGGAGATAGCCGACCAGTTCCTGAGGACGCGCGGAGGGGGCGACGATGAGGCCGTCCACGCGGCGCTCATGCAGGAGCTGCACGACCTTGCGCTCGTGCCCGGGGTCGTCGTGCGGGTCCGCGATGAGCAGGCTGTAGCCCGCCCTGAGGGCGGCGGCTTCGACGCCCTGGAGGATCTCTGTGAAGTACGGGTTGCTGATCGCCGACACCGCGAGCCCGATGGAGCGTGTGCGGGACGTCACCAGGGACCGCGCCAGGGTGTTGGGGGTGTAGCCGAGCGCGTCGATTGCGTCGAGCACGGCCTGGCGGGTGTGCGGCAGCACCGGGCGGGTGCCGTTCAGCACATGGGACACGGTCGCCACGGAGACTCCGGCGCTCCGCGCGACGTCCGCCATCGTGGGCATCGCCTCTCCCTCCCGAACCGACCGAGCGCAGTCCTTCCGGCCGGGACCGTATCCCATGGACCGCCCCCGCGTAAACGCTTGCGCAAGCGTTTACGCACCCTTCTCGCCCCGGCCCTCCCCAGGTGTCCCCTCGCTCCTCACTGTCAACGCCAGGCAGCCATCCCCGCAGTCACCGCCCCCGCTCCGGGGGCGGCCCCTGTGCCCGGGTATCGTCGCCCTCCACACCCCTTGAGCAGTGGAGTTCCCGATGCCCGCCCGACCGTCCGCGAGCCGTCGTACCGTCCTTCGAGGGGCCGCCGTGGCCCCGGTCGCCGGGCTCGGCCTGGCCGCGTGCTCGGCGCCGGGCCAGGGCGGCTCGGTCGCGGCCACCCCGACCGCTCCGGTGGACCTCGGTGCCGAGAGCGAGGTCTCGAAGGGCGGAGCCAAGCTCTACCGGGACCACAACGTGGTCGTCAGCCGCGACGGGAGCGGCGCGCTGAAGGCCTACAGCACGATCTGCACGCACGCGGGGTGCCCCATCAACAAGCTCCAGGGGACGACCTTGATCTGCCCCTGCCACGGCAGCCAGTTCGACGCCGTGACGGGCAAGGTGGTCCAGTCACCGGCCACCGAGCCCCTGGCCGAGCTCCCGGTCAAGACCAAGAACGGCAGGATCGTCGCCGGCCCGGGCGCCTGAACGGACAGCCGCGCCGGCACCCCGGGTGCCTGAACGGGGTGTACGGCCGCACAGCATCGCCGGCACCGCCGCGCGCGCCCTCATGCCGCGGCGCAACCGTGCTGCCACGCCGCTGCACGGGGCAGCCGCCTTCCAGCCGGCCCGCGGCCCTGTCCCCTCTCTCCTGTCCCCGGCATCGGCCCCCTGCCTCCGGTCTCCAGCCATGGTCCTGGGCGCCGCCGTGGTCCCCGGCCGTCGGCACCGGCCCAGCTCTCGATCCCATCCCCGGTCGCCGCGTGCCGCGGCTGCCTGCCTCGGGTCCGCCGAGCCGCTGGCCCTGGCCCGTCCCCGGTCGCCGCCTGTCCCGGCTGCCTGTTCCGGCCGCGTGCATCGAGGCCCGCCGAGCCCCCCGAGCCCGCCGAGCCCCCCCGAGCTCTGGTCCCCTGCCGCCCCTGGTCCTCAGCCCTCCACCTGCTGCCCGGCCCAGCCGTCGGCCGGCGAGCCCGGCCCCGTCGCCCGTGCGACGCCTTCCCGCCGCCTCGACGTCAAGGGCCCCCACGCCCGTGCGATGTCTCCCCACCGACTCACCTCAACGGACCCACGCCCGAGGCGATTTCACCCCACTCCCAGGCGATGCCGACGATGCCCGGGCGGATTCGCGGTTCGACCACGTGGACGCAGTGGTGGGGGCCGGTGACCGGCAGGTCGTGGCGGCCGCTGCGGGGAGCCGCCGTCGAGTGCTGGGTGAAGCGATGGCAGCGCGCCGGCAGCGCGGCCGCGTCGAACCGCACCTGGAGGGCGTACTGGCCGCCAGGGAAGCCGAAGCGGTGGAGGTACTCGCGGCAGGGCCCGGCCGTGCCGTCCTCGATGCCGTACCGGAAGAGGAAGGTGTCGCCGGCGCGCAGCCGGGTGTCGAAGAGCAGCTCCGCGGCCAGCACGCCGGTGCCCTGGTCCCAGCGGACGCGTCCCGTGCGGCAGTTCTCCAGCGCCCGCACCCTGATGTCGTGCGGGCGGCAACCCCGGTCGCCGTGGTGCACGGCGACGAAGCGGTCGACGCCGTCGCGGTGGGCCCGCACGATGTGGTGGGCCTCGCGGCCCGCCAGTTCGCGCCGGGCGCCGATGCGGACGCATTCGTGGTGGCCCAGGGTGTGCAGCCCGCCGTCCAGGGTCCAGCCGAGCTCGGCCCGGAGCCGGTCCAGGACGTCCGAGGCCTCGATCAGGGAGCGGTAGGAGCGCCCGGCCGGCCGGCCGGGCGTCGCGCACCCGTCGGTCTCGGCGAGCAGCCGGATCAGTGACTCGTCCGGCAGCTGGAGGATCTCCTCCAGTGCCCGTACGGCCCGCAGCGACTCCGGGCGCTGGGGGCGGCGGGCTCCCTGCTGCCAGTAACTCAGGCTGGTGACGCCGACCTTCACCCCGTGCCGGGACAGATGGTGCTGGACGCGCTGGAGCGGCAGCCCGCGTGCGGCGATCGCGGCGCGCAGCGCCACATGGAAGGGGCCGCCCCGCAGGGCCGTGTCCAGTTCCGCGGTGGGGAGGTGCGCGTGCTCTGTGGCATGCCGCATGCCGGGGCGCCTTTCTGTGAGGTGTCGCTACGGCTGGTCAGGCCGCCTGCGCCGGTGTACGGGGCCCACCCCCCTGGGCGTCGTGGACGCCCCTGGCTGCGCACGCCGCGCCGGTACGGGTGCGTGCACGGCCCCGAGTTCCCCCGCATTGAAGCGTGTTGACCAGGCCCCGACAACACCTCGAACCCGCCATGGCCACCCCCGGGCGGGCCGCGGCCCTACGCCGGGGTCTCCGGCCACAGACGTCACGCCCGTCCGAGCCGGCCGATGGGAAGATCGACGCGTGACGGAGACCTGGACCTTCGACGGTGATCGCACGGCCGTGACGGGGGAGGAGGCGGTCGCCGTGCTGCGGCGGCGGATCGCCGAGGGCTGTCCGGAAACCTGGCTGACCGGCTCCGCAGGGCGCCTGCTGTCCGTGGTGAGCAACACCGGACGCGCCCTGGTAATGCTTCTCGAGGGGGAGGGCGACCCGGGCGCCCACGCCGTCTCCGCGGGTTCCGGAGGGGTGAGCGGGGGTTTCCGGCCGGCGAACGGGCAGTGCGACACGTACGCCGACGAGGACACCGTGCCGCTCGACGAGGCGTTCCGGATCGTCCGGCACGTGATCGGTACGGGCCTGCCGCCGACGGACACGCGATGGGCTGTGGACAGGTGAGCGGCACGGGCGGGGGCGTTGTCCACAGGCCCGACGCGGTGTCGGTGCTCGCCAGTAGGGTGTGAGACATGGCCGATCCCTCCAGCTACCGCCCCAGGCCGGGTGAGATCCCGGACTCCCCCGGGGTGTACAGGTTCCGTGACGAGCACCGCCGGGTGATCTACGTCGGAAAGGCGAAAAGCCTGCGCCAGCGCCTGGCGAACTACTTCCAGGACCTGGCGAACCTGCACCCGCGCACCCGGACGATGGTGACCACCGCCGCGTCCGTCGAGTGGACCGTGGTGTCCACGGAGGTCGAGGCCCTCCAGCTGGAGTACTCCTGGATCAAGGAGTACGACCCCCGGTTCAACGTCAAGTACCGCGACGACAAGAGCTACCCGTACCTCGCGGTGACGATGAACGAGGAGTTCCCGCGCGTGCAGGTGATGCGCGGTCACAAGAAGAAGGGCGTCCGGTACTTCGGGCCGTACGCGCACGCGTGGGCCATCCGGGACACCGTCGACCTGCTGCTGCGCGTGTTCCCGGTGCGCACCTGCTCGGCCGGCGTGTTCAAGAACGCCGCCCGCACCGGCCGCCCCTGCCTGCTCGGCTACATCGGCAAGTGCTCCGCCCCCTGCGTCGGCCGGATCAGCCCCGAGGACCACCGGGAGCTGGCCGAGGAGTTCTGCGACTTCATGGCCGGCCGCACCGGCGCCTACCTCCGCCGTCTGGAGAAGCAGATGATGGAGGCGGCCGAGGAGATGGAGTACGAGCGGGCGGCGCGGCTGCGCGACGACATCGAGGCCCTGAGGAAGGCCATGGAGAAGAACGCCGTCGTGCTCGCCGACGCGACGGACGCCGACCTCATCGCCGTCGCCGAGGACGAGCTGGAGGCGGCCGTGCAGATCTTCCATGTGCGCGGCGGCCGGGTGCGCGGCCAGCGCGGCTGGGTGACCGACAAGGTCGAGGAGATCACCACCGGCGCGCTGGTCGAGCACGCCCTGCAGCAGCTCTACGGCGAGGAGACCGGGGACGCCGTCCCCAAGGAGGTCCTGGTCCCGGCGCTTCCCGAGCTGGTCGAGCCGGTCCAGGAGTGGCTGACCGTCCGCCGCGGGGCGAACGTGTCGCTGCGCATCCCGCAGCGCGGCGACAAGAAGGCGCTCATGGAGACCGTGCAGCGCAACGCCCAGCAGGCGCTCGCCCTGCACAAGACCAAGCGCGCCTCCGACCTGACCACGCGCTCGCGCGCCCTGGAGGAGATCGCTGAGGCCCTCGGTCTGGACAGTGCCCCGCTGCGCATCGAGTGCTACGACATCTCGCATCTCCAGGGGGACGACGTGGTCGCCTCCATGGTCGTCTTCGAGGACGGCCTGCAGCGCAAGAGCGAGTACCGCCGCTTCCAGATCAAGGGCTTCGCCGGTCAGGACGACGTCCGCTCCATGCACGAGGTGATCACCCGCCGCTTCAGGCGGTACCTCGCGGAGAAGGAGAAGACGGGGGAGTGGACCGACGGCTCCGGCCCCGAGGACGCCCTCACCGACGGCGACGGCACGCTCACCGGCACGGACGAGATCACCAACGCGCTCAAGGACGACGACGGCCGTCCGAAGAAGTTCGCCTATCCGCCGCAGCTCGTCGTGGTCGACGGAGGGCAGCCCCAGGTCGCCGCGGCCCGGCGCGCCCTGGACGAGCTGGGCATCGACGACATCGCCGTCTGTGGCCTCGCCAAGCGCCTGGAGGAGGTCTGGCTGCCCGGCGACGACGACCCGGTGGTCCTGCCCCGCACCAGCGAGGGCCTCTATCTGCTCCAGCGTGTCCGTGACGAGGCCCACCGGTTCGCGATCACCTACCAGCGCACCAAGCGCGCCAAACGCTTCCGGGCCGGCCCCCTGGACGACGTCCCCGGCCTCGGCGAGACACGCAAACAGGCGCTCATCAAGCATTTCGGCTCGGTGAAAAGGCTGCGGTCCGCCACAATCGAACAGATCCAGGAGGTGCCCGGGATAGGCCGGAAGACGGCCGAGACCATCGCCGCGGCCCTCGCCCAGGCGGCTCCGGCCGCACCCGCCGTGAACACGGCGACTGGAGAGATCATTGATGACGAGGAACCCGATACGACGGCGGGTTCCTCGGGGGAGCCCGTAACCGCGGGCCTCCCGGACGAACGACGGGGGCAGGAGAGATGACGGAGCACGACGCACAGCCCACAGCACAGCGGGACCGGGCTCGCAAGGAAGCGGGGCAGGACCAGCCGCGACCCGCGGCGGGCGAGCAGCCCGCTGCCCAGGAAAACGGAGCACAGGTGAGCACGGACGGTACGCCGGCCGCAGGCCAGGAGGCGGCCATCCCCGAGCTGGTGATCATCTCCGGGATGTCCGGAGCGGGACGGTCGACGGCGGCGAAGTGTCTGGAGGATCTCGGCTGGTTCGTCGTGGACAACCTCCCGCCCGCCCTCATCCCCACCATGGTGGAGCTGGGCGCCCGCTCACAGGGCAACGTGGCGCGGATCGCGGTCGTCGTGGACGTGCGCGGCCGGCGCTTCTTCGACAATCTGCGCGAATCCCTCGCCGACCTCGACACCCGGGGCGTCACCCGGCGGATCGTCTTCCTCGAGTCCTCCGACGAGGCCCTGGTGCGCCGCTTCGAGTCGGTGCGCCGTCCGCACCCGCTGCAGGGCGACGGCCGCATCGTGGACGGCATCGCCGCCGAGCGCGAGCTGCTGCGCGAGCTGCGCGGCGACGCCGACCTGGTGATCGACACCTCCAGCCTGAACGTGCACGAGCTGCGTGCCAAGATGGACGCCCAGTTCGCCGGCGAGGAGGAGCCCGAGCTGCGGGCCACCGTGATGTCCTTCGGCTTCAAGTACGGCCTCCCGGTCGACGCCGACCTGGTCGCGGACATGCGGTTCCTGCCCAACCCGCACTGGGTGCCGGAGCTGCGCCCGTTCACCGGCCTGAACGAGGAGGTGTCGGCGTACGTCTTCAACCAGCCCGGCGCGAAGGAGTTCCTCGACCGGTACGCCGAACTGCTGCGGCTCATCGCCGCCGGCTACCGGCGCGAGGGCAAGCGGTATGTGACCATCGCCATCGGCTGTACGGGCGGCAAGCACCGCTCGGTGGCGGTGTCGGAGAAGCTCGCCGCGCGCCTCGCGGCCGAGGGTGTGGAGACGGTGGTCGTACACCGGGACATGGGACGGGAATGACGGAACGTACACGGCGGCTCGGCAGGCTGCGCCGGATGGTGCCGGAGGGGCGCTCCGGCCGGGCCACGGCCGAGGGGACGGCCCGCCCCGCAGAGGCCCGCGGCGGCCGGCCCCGCCGCCGGGGCGGCCAGCCCCAGGTGGTCGCGCGCGGCGGCGGCGTGGGCCTGTACGCCTCCCCCGCCGCCCAGCGCCGGGACACCCGCGCCCTCACCGCCCTCGGGCCCCGGGCC
>NZ_JBEPBF010000130.1:0-18465 GCF_040298985.1 Streptomyces sp. NPDC001093
AGCAAAGAAACGAGCCAGCCCCGCCGGTGCCCGTCACTCTGTCACCACCCATAGGCCCGTGTCTCAGACTCTGTCATTGACGCGAAGAAAGCCGACGCGGCCTTCAAGATCTCGTTAGCCCGCCGCAGTTCGGCGTTCTCGGCCTTCAGCCGCTTGATCTCCGCGGCCTCTTCCGAGGTGGTGCCAGGTCGCTGACCGGCGTCGGCCTCAGCCTTGCGGACCCAGCTCCGCACCGTCTCCGCCGTGCCAATGCCCAGCTTCGCAGCAACGGCCTTCATCGCGGCCCACTCGGTTGGGTAGTTCGGACGGATCTCCGCGACCATGCGCACCGCACGCTCACGAAGCTCAGCAGGGTAGGTGGACGGACGCGCCATGACTCGATCCTCTCAGGGAATCGAGCCTCCATCAGACCCGGAGCGGTTCATCGGTGCGGCAGGGAAGCGCCCGGTTTCTCCGCTGTAGCAGCGATCCCGGGGCCTCGACGGGCCAACTACCGTGCAACGTTCTGGCCAAGCAGAAATCAACGGTTGCCTGGCCTGCGGCGTTCGGCGGCTGACTGGCCACCAATCGCGCAACGTCACAACAGCCGTGAGGAAGGATGGCCGGCAGGAATGACGTAGGGGGCCTCGTGCGGCTGACGATCGACACTGAGACGGACACCTACGAACAGGCGATTGCCGCCATCCAGGCCGCCTACGGGCTGCGTCCCGTGCCCCCGGCCGACTGGCCGGAGGCCCCGGCCGTGGAGCCCCGGCCCGACCCGCAGGACCTGAGCAGTGACGACATCGGGGACGGCTGGAGTGATCGGACGCTCTTCCAGATGATCGCGTCGCTGATGCCCGGAGCCCCGGCGGTACTGCGCCGGGTCACCGAGGTGGGTGGGTACGCCTCGTACGAGGACGTCCAGCACTATTTCGCCAGCCATCCGACGGTCCCGATCCCGCCCTCACGGATCGGCGGCGGCACGCTGACCAGTGTAAAGACGGTGCAGCGCCGTGTCGGTCCGGACGGCGCTGGCCCCCTGCTCCAGCGGGACGAACGAGTACGGCGCTACCGCATCGACGACACGCTCGCGACCGGACTCACGCGGGCCTTCGCCATGGCCGATGCCCGCCCCGACCTCCTGCGCGGCGAACCCTCCGAAGCGGCCACCTGATCCGCTGCGGGCAGCGGGCCTGCTCCGCCGCTCAGTTCTGATGCGTTCCACTATGCCTCGCGCGATGGCTTCGGCCGCTCTCGCGTTGTCCGCCGCGTTTCTGCTCGGCGCGTGCGGTAGTACCGGTACTGGTTCCGGGGCTGGTTCGGTTCATGCGGGCGGTTCGGCTGCAGCGGCTCCGGACGGGGCTCAGCCGGCGGCCACCGCGTCTGCAGGCGATGGTCAGACAGTGACGGCTGCGTCTGCGAAGACCACCGGATGCCGGAACCTGGTCACGGCCGCGGCGGTCAAGACGGCGGTCACCCGGGCGTACACCAGCCACAACGCCCTTTTCCACCACATCAAGCCGCGCCCGGGCCAGTTCCTTTACGGGCAGTGCGGGGACACGCGGTACGCCGCGACCGCCTTCGAACTCACCCCGGGCGCGACGCCCCAGGAGCAGGTCGGCATCCAGGATGACGGCAGTGCGCGCAAGTACTTCATCCTCCGGGGCGGCCGGCCCTGGGGTTACCGCCACAGCGCCGCCCCGTTCAGCGGCGGCTGCGTCGGAATCCCCCGGGAGCTCTCCCAGCTGTGGGACAACTGCCCCTCGGAATGACGACGGACCAGTGCCGTGGGTCCTGGCTCCGATGGGTGCGGATCCTTTGAAGGGACAGGTGCGTGCTGAGCTCGGCCGCGGCTATGAAGCGTCGGCGTAGGCGAGGTAGGTGCCGCAGATGGTGCACCGGAAGAGCATGGCGCTTGCGCCTTGCCCGAGGTCGGTCAGGAAGTCCTCGAGCTGGGACGCGTCGTGCCATCCGCTCATGCACAGGTCGAGTCGGATCTGGTCGAGTGCCTCGGGGTGGGCCGTCAGTTCGGTGTATCCGACCTCGTCGATGAAGGCGGCTGCGTCGTTGCAGTGAATAAGCCAGTGCGGATCCTGCCAGGCGTGCAAGCCGGGGGTGCGGTGGCTGACCTGCTCCAGGGTCTCCTCGCTGACGCCGTCGAGCCCGCAGGCATCGGTGAATTCGCCTTCGAATCGCGAGTTCGGACACCGAGCGGTGGCTGCGGGAACATCTGAGGAGCACCGCGCCTGCAGGATGACGCCGCCCTCGCGCAGGCGGACTCCTCGTCTGCAGCGCCTCATCAGGCACTGCTCTGGCTGCCGGATGATCGGATCCACGTCCTCCGCAGCTTGGCAGCCCGCGATTCCACGCCAGCACCCGGCCGCGCTGCGAGCGCCCTCGATCTCCTCTCTCTGTGGCGGTGCCGCCACACGGCGGGGGACTCATCCCAGTGTCCACTGCTGATTGCTGCCGCCGTTGCAGGTCCACAGCTCGGCGAGGGTTCCGTCGGCGGTGGCCGCTCCGGTGACATCCAGGCACAGGCCGGACTGGACGCCGGTGACGGTGCCGTTGGAGTTCAGCGTCCACTGCTGGTTGGTCTGGCCGTTGCACGGCCAGACCTCCACCTTCGTCCCCGGGGTGGTCTGGTTGTTGTAGGCGTCCAGACACATCTGGGCGCTGCCGGAGTAGACGGTGAGCTGGTCGGAGGTGGAATGCGTCCATGTCTGGTTGGCCCCGCCGTTGCAGCTCCAGACCTCCACCTGGGTGCCGGCGGTCGTGGTGGAGTTCGGTACGTCCAGGCATTTGCCCGCACCCACCGCGTGCAGCTCACCGGTCACGCTGGTGCCGCCGCCGCTGCTGGTGCCGCCCGCGACCCGGTACATCACCGTGCCGTGGGCCGGCACCGAGGCGCTGATGGTGCCGGAGGTGGTCGAGGACGCGCCCGACCACAGGTCGGTCAGGGTATAGGCGGACGCCCCAGTCTTCCCGATCGCGGCCGCGGTGGTGGTGATGGTGGCCGTCGAGCCCGTCTCGTTGAACAGGGCCACCGACACGTCCCCGTTCGCCAGCGGCTTGGCCAGCACGTCCAGGCCGCCCGAGGACGACACCATGGTGCCCTGTTTGCCGAGGGGGTCCTGGTCGACCGCGATCACCCGGGAGTTGGTCAGGGTGGACAAGGTGTCGGAACTGGCCGAGGGAATGTTGGTGCCCGTGATCAGCGGAGCGGCCATCTCCGCCCACAGGCTGAACTCGCTGCGGTTCTCGGTGGCCGTCATCGAGCCGTTGCCGATCTCCAGCATGTCCGGGTCGTTCCAGTGGCCGGGACCGGCGTAGGAGGCCAGTCCCACGTTGCTGTGGAAGATCGACAGCATGCTGGAGTAGCTGGGGCTGATGTCCCCGGTGGTGCGCCAGCTGTTGCCCACACCCGCGCCCCAGGTCCACACGTTCTCCTGGCCCCAGTTGCACAGGCTGAACAGGATCGGCCGGCCGGTGGCGGCCAGGGCGTCCCGCATCGCGGTGTACCGGGTTTGTGCCGGCACCCCGGTGTTGTTGCAGTTGTCGTACTTCAGATAGTCCACACCCCACGACGCGAACGACTGTGCATCCGTGGTCTCGTGCCCCAGGCTGCCCGGATACCCCGCACAGGTCGCGGTGCCCGCGTCCTCGTAGATTCCCAGCTTCAGCCCCAGCGCGTGCACGTAGTCCGCGGTGCCCTTGATGCCGTCGGGGAACTTGGCCGGATCCGGCACCAGGTGGCCACCGGAATCGCGGCTGTGGGTCATCCAGCAGTCGTCGATGTTGACGTACGAGTAACCCGCCGCCTGCATGCCGTTGGTGTGCATCGCCTGAGCGGTGGACTTGATCAGCGACTCGGAGACATTGCAGCCGTACGCGTTCCAGTCGTTGAAGCCCATCTGCGGCGCCAGCGCGAGCCCGTTGCCCAACGCAGCGGCGGACTGCGCCGTGCCCAGGGGGAGCAGGGGGGCGACCACGGTGAGCAGCACGGCCGAGAAGGTGAGTACCAGGGTTTTGCCCAGGGACAGCAACGGGGGCAGCGGTCGGAGGCGTCTGGCTCTCACCGTGGTCATGGTCATAAGTCCTTGGCTCCTGTGCTCAGTTGGACGAACGGACATGAGTTCAGCGCCCTTCATCGCGAACCTCGACGTCGCGCCAGCGCGGACAGGACCGCGTCGTAGGCCGGCTTCTTGTTGCCGCGCGCGTCGAACAGCAGCGGGTTCTCCCCCGTCCGCCACGAGTCACTGTCCCTGATCCCCCACACGGTGATGCCGGTGCAGCGGGCGACGTTCATGCACGCCTGCACGGTGTTGGCGTAGGCGGTCGGTGAGGCCTGGGCGATGTCGAGTTCGGTGATCTGGACGTCCACGCCGAGCGCGGCGAAGTTGGCCAGGGTGGTCCGGAAGCCGGCCGGCGGGCCGCCGGCGCCGAAGTGGCTCTGGAAGCCGACGCAGTCGATGGGTACACCGCGGGACTTGAAGTCCTTGACCATGTTGTAGACGCCCTGCGTCTTGGCGTCGGCCCAGTTCTCGATGTTGTAGTCGTTGTAGCAGAGCTTGGCCGAGGGATCGGCGGCCCGCGCGGTGCGGAACGCCTCCTCGATGAAGCCGTTGCCCAGCACGTTCTGGAAGACCGAGCTGCGGTGCTGGGAGGAGCCGTCGGCGAAGGCCTCGTTGACCACGTCCCAGGCGTAGATCTTGCCCTTGAAGTGGCTCATCTCGGTGGTGATGTGGTTCTTCATCACGCTGCGCAGCGTGTTCGCGTCGGTGATCGACCTGACCCAGGCGGGAAGTTGCGAGTGCCACACCAGGGTGTGGCCGCGCATCCGCTGCCCGTGCGCGGAGGCGTGGACGACGATCGAGTCGGCCGGGCCGAAGTTGAAGGTGCCGCGGGACGGTTCGGTGGTGTCCCACTTCATCTCGTTCTCCGGGGTGATCATGCTGAACTCCCGGTCGAGAATCGTGGAGTACGTCGGGTCGCCGAGCTTCCCGGCTGCCACGGCCGTGCCGAAGTAGCGGCCGCTGCCCGCCGCGGCCGAGCCCAGCGTGCCGGAGGCCGCATGTGCCGCGGGTGCCGCCGTCCCGGCCAGGGCCAGCACCGTACCGACCGTCAGACCGGTGGCCGAGGCGAGGACCGTGCGGAGAGGGGGCACCTCGTTGAGCCAGGACATGGAGGATCATTCTCCTTGTGTGTGTGGAGGGTGAGACACCGACCGCGAGACAGTGCTGCGGTGCAGTCGGGTCATGGGCTCAGGAGACCGGCAGAGCGGTCCACTTCTGGTTGGCGCCGCCGTTGCAGTCCCACAGGACCAGTTGCGTACCGTCGGTGGTGGATGCGCCGGGGTCGTCGAGACAGCGGCCGGAGACCGGATTGCGGTAACCGCCGTTGTACGCCTGCCATTGCTGGTTGCTGCCGCCGTTGCAGTCCCACATCTCGATCTTGGTGCCGTTGGCGGTATCACCGCCCGTGGCGTCGAGGCACTTCCCGAGCGCCCGCAAGGTGCCGTCGGAGCGCGCGGACCACCACTGCGCGGCGGAGCCGTTGCAGGACCAGATCTGCGCGGCGGTCCCGTTGGCGCTGTTGCCACCGTTGACGTCCAGGCACTTCCCCGCGATTCCGGAGCGCACCTGCCCGCCGGCGGGAACCGGCGGCTTGATCCAGCCTGCCGCGTCAGCGGCCTGGACCCCGACGTTGAAGGCGTCCGCCATCTTGCGGTAGCCGTTGTCGTTGGGGTGGAAGGGGTCGGAGAGGTCCGCGGTGGTCAACGCGCTCATGTCCACAAGGCGTACGTGTTTGCCGGCGGCCTGCTCGGCCTGGACGATCGCGGGGAGCTTGGCGTTGAACGCGGGCCGGTTGGCCTCCTCGGTGCCGCTGGTGGAGATGATCACGGTGCCGAGGAGAACGGTGGCGTCGGGTGCGTCCTCGGTGATCCGGTCGATGAGCGCACGAAGCCGGTCGGCGGCGGTCGGGATCTGGTAATTGCCGTTCAGATCGTTGGTCCCGATCTCCAGCGTGATCACGTTCGGCCGGTAACCGGCCAGCACGGAGTCCGCGATTCCGGTTATCTGGTCGATCAGCCAGCCGGAGTGGCCTTCGTTGTCGGGGTCGGACATGGTGCCGTTGCGACCCGAGCCGACGAAGTCCAGGGCGTGCCCCTCGGCCGACAGCTCGTTCCACAGAAAGCCCCGGTAGCCGTTCCCGGACGGGCTGCCGACGCCCCAGGTGATCGAGTCGCCCAACGGCATCAGCCGCAAGGGGGCGGGCGCGGCGGCGGCCCGGACGGCGGAGGGCGGCGCCTCGGTGCCGGTGGCGGCCGCCGCGGGCAGTGCCCAGGCCATGCCGAGGGCGGCCGTCAGCGCCGCGGTCAAGGGCGCCAGGTACTTCTTCATCAGCGTTCCTCACTGGGACGGGACAGTGGGTGGGGTGAACGAGCCCGCGAGCCGGTCAGCGCGGGGTGAAGTCCTGCTCGGTGCCGGAGGCGTCAGTTGAGTCGCCATTGCTGGTTGGATCCGCCGTTGCACGGCCAGAGTTCGGCCGGCGCCCCGTTGGCCGTGGAGGCGGCGGTGACGTCGAGACAGAGTCCGGACTGCGTGCCCGTGACGGTGCCGTCGGCATTCAGCTGCCACTGCTGGTTGGCGCCGCCGTTGCACGGCCAGGTCTCCACCTTGGTGCCGGCGGACGTCTGGTTGTCGTATGCGTCCAGGCACATCTGGCTGCCGCCGCTGTAGACGGTCAGCTGGTTGGAGGCTGTGCGGGTCCAGGTCTGGTTGGCGCCGCCGCTGCAGTCCCAGATCTGCAGCTGTGTGCCGGCCGTGGTGGACGAGTTGGGCACGTCCAGGCACTTGCCCGCGCCCACCGCGTGCAGCGCACCGGTGCTCGTCCCGCCGGAGGAGTTGCTGTATCCCGCCGCGGTGATGTTGGCCTGGACCGCGTTCTCGGTGGCGTCCGACGGGTAGCCGGAGGTCATCACGCCCTCGTAGAAGGTGCCTTGCGCGCCCTTGCTGTTGTCGCCGCCGGTGCCCAGGATGATGGCACCCTGCTTCCGCATCGGGTTGTAACCGGCGACGTCGGGGCGCGGTCCGTCGTAGAAGGTGGACAGGCCGCCGGACTGCGCGTTGCCGCCACGGATCGCCCAGTGGTTCGGGCCGCCCTTGATGATGGCGGTCGTGTAGCGGTGGTTGATGGTCGGGTCGCCCGCGTTGTAATGCTGGTTGACCCCGGAGAACAGGCCGTTCTCGAGATCGGCCATGATCCACGGACCGTTGCCCGAACCATAGCCCCAGACCTTGATGTTGCCGAAGTAGATGGCCTCCATGGTGCCGTTGCCGTCGTCGTTGCTGTCCGTCTCGGCGTTGCCGTAGTCGAAGCAGCAGCCGCCGTTGTAGTGCGTACCGTCGAAGATCGCGTACATGCCCTCGGGGTTGTCCCCGGTCGCGATGCCGTTGGTGTGGTTGTTGCGGTACCCCGTGCCGGGCGCCACGAAGACGCCGTAGGCCTTGTGACCACCCACCATGGTGGGCGCGGCAGTGGCGTTCGCGAGGTTGTCGGGGCCGCCCGCGGCACCGCCCGCGGGCGCCTGGGTGAGGCTGTTCCCGCGGCCTGACTGGTCGTAGATGACCGTGATCAGGCAGGTCGTCCCCGAACAGAACGAGTCCTGGGCGGCGGCGTCCGCGTACCCGCCCGCGCCCAGGACGCCGATGTTCCGGGTGGTGTTGTCCGAGGCCCGCCGGACCTGGTAGAGCGGCCCGTTGTACGAGGCGTACAGCGCTCGCGTCGTGCTGTGCGCAGCCACACAGGGCGTGCCGCCCGCCGCGTAGATGTCGCACGGCCCGGACGCGGCGGCCCGAGCCATGCCGGCCGTGGCCGTGGCGCCGACCAGAGCGCCGGCGACGAGTACGGCTGCGGCCCCGGCCCGGGCGAACGTTTTCGACCGAGAGCGGGGCGAGCGCGCCGACGGCGGGACATGTCCCTGGTCCGGCACACTTTCCGGCCTGCCCCGGTGCCGTAACGCCGCCAGGAGCCGTCGTACGCCACCGCGCCCGGACAGCGGGTGGGGTCTTGTGCGCATGGTTCCCATCTGATCTCCCCTACGTGTCGGCGCAAGCCAGTCGGGTGTGTTGGCGGCGCCGACGATCCGAAGCACTTGAAGGTGCCGTATGTGCAGTGAGATTGCAGTGAGATTGCAGAGAGGTTTCGGGGGGAGACGGTCCTCCCGAGTCCGCGGGACTGTCAAGGGTTCTAAGCCCCTGCCGCGAAGGTTGTCGCGGAATCGATTCGACGGCTGATTTCTGTGGGTCGGAGATCGTCCGCATGCTCGAACAGATGCGGCGTGGCAGCAGGCGGCAGGCAGTTTCCCTGGCCGTAGCGCCTTGGCGCCGCCTTGCCTCACGGCCCGCCATTGACCCCGCACTCGGCCGGTCGGTAACCTTTCGTCGAAGCGCTTGCGTGGAACCGATTCGTCTAGGTTGTCCGGCACTTGCATGAGATGCGGAACGCGCGACGGTTCCGGCAGTCCCGACGCCGCCGCCCCTCGGATCCATGGCACTCGGGCGTCGTTCGTCCGTCGGGCCCACCGTGGTGCGCTGGGCACCTCCTGCACCGCTGCACACCATGGCGCTCATGCAACACCATCCATGACGAGTCCTCGGGGCGGCCTGCGCCACACAGTTGCAGCGCAGTGGCGCCCAAGCCGAGGAAGTGCTGAGGGCTCCGGCGCGGGGCGAGGCGGTCACGCCGTCGGCCACCGCGTCGACGACAGGCATCGCGATGGCTGCGGCATCCGGACGGACGTCGGCGAAGCCCCGTCCGCTCCCTCACCCTTCGTAGGCTCGGCTGCCGATGCGCCTCCGGCGGCGCGCCTTCCGGTGTCGTCGCGGCCGCGCACGAGGGAGCGCCGACCTGGACAGGTCGCCAGGATCCGGTCGGCCTTGGCTGGACGGCGGGATCGCGCATACGAGCGCGGGGGCTGTCGCAGCCGGGTCGCGACGTCATGAACCCCTGTGGGGGCACCGGCTTCGACGACGAGCTGAGGTCGGCCACACGACGAACCCTGTCCCGGGTCCGCAAGCACAGCGGCCCGCAGGAGGCGATACTGCGGCTGATCGGGGACCGACGACGGCCGGCTCGACGACCGCGCGGCGGGAGGCCGGTCATGGGCAACCGCCGGCGGCGGACTGGGGTTGTGGCACCCGGCCCGTACATGTCGCCGCCGAACCGGGTTGCCGACGATCCGGTGTCGGCGCCGTTCCGGCGCCGGGACGCCGGCAGTGCCGCGTCGGCGACGTCGGTCGTGCCGCTGCCGGCCGAGTCGAGCCGATCCGGCGCACCGGTTCGGCAGCGGGACCCAACGGCACCGCCGCCACCCGTCAGTATTCTTGCGGCCCGAGCGTAGGTCTTGAGGAGCTGCATGAACATCGGGGAGATCGCTCGCCGCACGGGAGTGTGGCGCAGCACGGTGTCGTATGCGCTCAGCGGCAAACGCCCCGTGTCCGCCGGCACGCGCAGACGTATCCAAGACGTGATCAACGAATCGGGATATCACCCCAACGCGACCGCGAGGGCCCTCGAGGAAGGCCGCACCCGGACCATAGGTCTCGTCATTCCCCCGGCCGGCAAGAGGCTGTCGCACATGCAGCTGGACTTCGTGGCCAGCGTGGTCGACGCCGCCGCCCGGGTCGACCTGGATGTGCTGCTGTCCCCTTCCGGCGAGGACCACGACCGTTCCTTCGAGCGGTTGGTCTCGGAACGCCGCGTGGACGGCGTCATTCTGATGGAGATCCGCCTGGAGGAGCCTCGTGTGGGGCGCCTGCAGGATGCTGGACTGCCGTTCGTCGGCATCGGGCACACGGCAGGCGACCACCAGATGTCCTGGATCGATGTCGATTACTCCGGCCTGGTCCAGCACTGCGTGCGGCACCTCGCCGATCTCGGGCACCGTCGGGTGGCTCTGGTCACTCGTTCCCCGAACTCATTGCGGCCGGCTACGGCCCCGCGCACCGGGTCAGAGAGGGTTTCGAGGCAGCCTTGGCGGAACGCGGCCTTGACGGCGTCGAAGTGCCGTGCGGGGACGATGCCCGGTCCGGTCAGGAACGCGTCGAGGCGCTCCTGCGCAGCCCTCCGGACGTCACCGCTGTCACCACCATCAACGAGGCCGCCCTGCCCGGCATCCAGCGCGCGCTGGCGGACGCCGGTCTCGAAGTGCCGTACGACTTCTCCATCACCGGAGTGGCGGCAAGACATGGACCGAGGACTTCCGCCCGCCGCTCACGGCAGCGGACGTACCGGCCCTGGACATGGGCGAGAAGGCCGTTTCGCTGCTGGTGGAACGCATCGCCGCGCCTGACACGCCGCCTCGGCACATCCTGCTGGCACCGCCGATCTCGTTGCGCTCCAGCACAGCCGCCGCATCCGCCGGCAGGCCGGCACGTTCCAAGGGCGCGGAGCACCGAGCCGGGCGGTAGGGCAATCGCGCCCCCAGCAGTCCGAAGGAGACCGCCGTCAGGCGCTGGAGCGAGTGACCAGACGGGTGGGCAGGATCAGCGGGGTGGGCTCCTGCCCATTGATGAGCGCGACGAGCATACGCACCATCTCCCCAAAGCCGTTATGGGCTGATGAACGGTGGTGAGCGGCGGATCGGCGATCCGGGCGACGGTCAGGTCGTCGAAGCCTACGACGGCGACGTCGGCGGGGACCGGCCGGCCGGCCTCACGCAAGGCGCGCAGCGCTCCCGCCGCCATGTTGTCGTTGGCGGCGAACACCCCGTTCACCTCGGGGTGGTTCGCCAGCAGTGCGGCCATGGCGGCGGCCCCGCCGGGCTCGGTGAAGTCCCCCTCCCGCGACGGGTACGGCTCCAGGCCGGCTGCCGGCACGGCATCCCGGTAGCCGCGGTACCGGGCGCGCCCGACCTGGGTGTCCAGCCGCCCGCAGATCGTGGCCACACGGGTCCGGCCAAGCGAGAGCAGGTACTCGGTGGCCTCGCGGGCTCCGCCGGCATTGTCGACATCCACGTACCACTGGGGAGCCGAACCGACCGGGCGTCCGCCGAACACGACGGGCGTCTCGGCCTCCTCGGCCGTACGGGCCGGCGGATCGCCCTCGCGCAGCGCCATCAGCATGACGCCGTCGGCGCCCTTCGACCGAAGGAGCTCCTCCACACGTTTGCGACCACGATCGGAGGCGGCCAGACACAGCATCAGATACAGGTCGGCCTCCTCCAGAGCGGCCGACGCCCCCAGGATGACCTGGGCGAAGAACGGGTCCGCGAAGAGCGACGGAGCCTCCCCCGCGACGACCAGGGCGGCCGCTCCCGTCTGACGGGTGGCCAGCGCACGTGCGGTCGGATTGGGCACGTAACCGAGCTGCCGGACGGCCCGTTCGACCGCCTCGCGTTTGGCGCGACTGACGTACGGGGCGTTGTTGAGGACACGGGAGGCCACCGAGCGGGAGACTCCGGCACGTTCAGCTACCTGATCGAGCGTCGACTGGCGGCATGGCACATCCTCCGCCATGTACTCCGAGCCTTTCCCTCCCGGCTTCGTCGAGAGCGGCTCGTCCCCGACCCGGTTCGACTGGAAGCGCTTTCAGTTCCAGGACTGTAGAGCCTTGTTCCCGTCCTGTGAAGTGCCGGTTGCTCAGCGGCTCTTGACAGCTCCATCAGGGCGCCACACGATACCGGCCACACCCCAAAGGTTCTCAGTGCCCTCTGGGAGCGCTTCCGATGGGAGCGCTCCCACTTCCTACGTCGTACCACCGCACTGCCTCAGCGCGTCGCATGCTCGGTACGAGAACGTGCGGCGCATCCCTGCCAGGAAACCGAGGTACAGTCATGCGTCGCAGACTCCGCGCCCTCGTGGCAGCGTTCTTCGCTCTGCCACTGACGTTCACCGTCGCACCGTCCGCCCACGCCGCCACCCCGACCACCATGACCAACGGGTTCTACGTGGACCCCGGCTCCAGCGCGAAGCGGTGGGTGGCCGCCAATCCCGGCGACGGCCGGGCGCCTGCGATCAACTCCTCCCTCGCCAACACCCCGATGGCCCACTGGTTCGGCGCCTGGAGCGGCACCATCGGCACCGCCACGGGCGCCTACGCCGGCGCGGCGGACTACCAGCACAAGCTGCCGATCCTCGTCGCGTACAACATCTACAACCGCGACTACTGCGGCGGACACTCCGCCGGCGGAGCCGCCTCGCCGTCCGCCTACGCGAGCTGGATCGCCCAGTTCGCCGGCGGTATCGCCAACCGCCCGGCCGTCGTCCTCCTCGAACCGGACTCCCTCGCAGACTACGGCTGTATGACACAGGATCAGATAGTTGAACGCGAGGGCATGATCACCGGCGCCCTCACGCAGTTCAACCGCCAGGCACCCAACACCTGGGTCTATCTGGACGCCGGCAATCCGGGTTGGGCAAGCCCGGCGACCATGGCCCAGCGCCTGAACGAAGCCGGCCTGCGACAGGCACACGGCTTCTCGCTCAACATCTCGAACTACTACACCACGGCCGAGAACATCGCCTACGGCAACGCCGTCAACAGCGCACTCAGCGCCCGCTACGGCTACACCAGACCGTTCGTCGTGGACACCAGCCGCAACGGCAACGGCTCCAACGGCCAGTGGTGCAACCCCTCGGGCCGCCGCATCGGCACCCCCACCCAGACGGCCGGAGGCGCCGAGATGCTGCTGTGGATCAAGACCCCGGGCGAGTCCGACGGCAACTGCGGAACAGGAACCGGCTCCCCGGCCGGACAGTTCCTCCCCGAGGTCGCCTACAAGATGATCTACGGCTACTGATCCCGGGTCCCGTGGCCGGGTAGGCCCCTGCCCCGCCGCCGGGCCACGAGCACCGTCAGCCGCAGCCCGCCGGGTCCACCACTGACCGCCGTCCGCACAGACGGCCAGTGGACCGCCCTGGTGCAGACACCCCTCATGCATCCACCGCACAGGAGCAGCCATGAAGCCACGCAGCCTTCGGCGCCGCGTCGCCGCCGTCATCACGACGCTCACCGCCTGCGCCGCCCTCACCGCGACGCAGGCGCAGGCCACACCCGCGCAGGACGTGATCACCCCGACCACGAAGTTCTACGTCGACCCGCACGGCAAGGCCGCGCAGCAAGCCCTCGTCGACTTCCGGAACGGCGACATCGACAACGCCGCGAACATGGCCAGACTCGCAAGCTGGCCGCAGGCCGAATGGTTCACCGAGGGCACGCCCGAAGAGGTGCGCTTCAAGGTGAACAGGCTCGTCCGCCGGGCCCGCGCCGTCGACCGGACCCCCGTCCTGGTCGCTTACGACATACCCGGCCGGGACTGCTCGCAGTACTCCAGTGGCGGGGCCGCATCCTCCGCCGCCTACCGCCAGTGGATCGACGCCTTCGCCGCAGGCATCGGCGAGGACAAAGCGGTGGTCGTGGTCGAACCCGACGGCTTGGCCAACCTTCCCAAGGACTGCGGGCCCACCACCGACCCGACCGGCGAACTCACGGCCGCCCGCATCGCCGACCTCGCATACGCCGTGAAGACCCTGAAGGCCCGGCCCCGCACCGCGGTCTACCTGGACGCCGGCAACGTACAGTGGCGCGCCGTGGGCGACATCGCCCAGCGACTGCAGGACGCCGGGGTCCAGTACGGCGACGGCTTCGCCCTGAACGTGTCCAACAACCACCCCACCGACCACAACGCCAGATACGGCACCTGGATCGCCAAGTGCATCTGGTTCGCCACCAAGGGCCCCGAGGAGGCACGGGGCCACGCCGACTGGTGCGCCAGCCAGTACTACTCGTCCGCCGCCCCCAACGACGGCGCCCCCGGCGACGCCGTCTCCCCCACGGACCCCACCACCTGGCGGTGGACCGACGCCTGGTTCGACCAGAACGCAGGCACCCCGGCGGCCGTCGAACTGCACCACTTCGTGATCGACACCAGCCGCAACGGCCGGGGCGCCTGGACCCCACCGCCGGGCAAGTACAGCGGGGACCCGGAGACCTGGTGCAACGCACCCGGCCGCGGTCTCGGCCCACGCCCCACCGCCGACACCGGCGTCCCGCTCGTCGACGCGTACCTGTGGATCAAGACCCCCGGTGAATCCGACGGCAGCTGCACCCGCAACACCGGCGGCACGATCGACCCCGAATACGGCATCGTCGACCCGCCCGCCGGCGCCTGGTGGCCCGACCAGGCCCACGCACTGGCCCGCAACGCGGTACCGCGCCTGACGTTCAACCGCTGAGCCGGGTCGGACGCCTCCGTACGCGTCCGGCCACCGAGCCGTCTCATCTCGTGATCGCCAGTCACCTGGCGGGGGTGGGTGGGCTTCGGGTTGCTCGCGTCGCCCGCGTGCGAGTCCGTGCCGCTTACCGTCGCGCGCAGGGACCCGGCTCCACCGGGCCGAGCCGGATCTCGACGTCGACCATCCGCACCCCGTCGCGTCTCTACGCACCGGCGAAGGAGCCGCTCCGTGTGGCGTGACCAAGCGATCGCGGCTCCGACCAGCCGCCTCTCGAAGGACTGGGGTATCTGTTCAAGATCCGTCGTCGAAAGACGTCGCATCCGTCCCGAGACTGATTCCGGCCGTCTCGGACATGTCACACACAATTCGGACATGTCCCACACAACGAGGGAACCTGCGCGCCGCGCACTCGGCCAAGGCGCTGCCCCGAATCCGCTGACCGGGCGCGCCCCCGCCAGGTTGCTTGCCGCCGCCCGTTTCTCAGGTCCAACGCCGAAGTGCGGGGCTGGATCGGCGGCGGTGAGCGCGACGGTTCCATCACCAGTGGCGTGGTTCGGTGTCAGAGGGTTCGGGCCGCGGCGGTGTCGCGGAGGAGTCCGGCGAAGGTCAGGGCGGCGGGGGTGAGCGAGTGGTCGGCCATGCGCACCAGGAGGATGCGGCGGACGGGGGCCGGCGGCTGGAGGGGCAGGACGTCGACGCCGGGCCGGATGCCCTCCAGGGCAAGGGTAGGGGCGAGGGCGACGCCGATACCGGCGGCGACCATGGCCTGGGCTTCCTGGTAGTCGTGGGCCTCGTAGGCGATGTGGGGCTCGAAGCCGACGGCGCGGCATCCGCGGACGAGGGCTTCGGCCACCGGGTGACGGTCGGCGCGGGTGATCCAGGGATCGTCTGCGAAGTCGGCGAGTGAGGCGGCGTCGCGGCCGGCGAGCGGATGGTGGTCGCTGACGAGAAGGGCCGGCGGGTCGTCGAGCAGTGGGGTGACGACGATGTCCTCCCGGTCGATTCGGCTCCAGTCGTAGTCCCACATCAGCGACATCTCGATCTCCCGGTTCTCCAGCATCGTCCAGAGTCCGGCGATGCGGGCGCTGCGGACGGTCAGCCGTACGTCGGGGTGGGCGTCCCGGAAGGCGATCACGGCCTGCGGGAGGAGCGAGGCGCCGACGGTGGGGAAGGTGCCGATGCGCAGGGTGCCCGCCCGCAGACCGGCGTGGTCGGCGAGTTCGTTTTCCGCGGCCTGCAGTTCGCGTTCGATCCGTTGCCCTCGTTCTGCCAGCGCCCGTCCGGCGTCGGTGAGGGTGACGCCCCGGGCGTGGCGTTCCAGCAGGGGCTGGCCTGCCTCCGTTTCCAGGCGGCTGATCTGCTGCGATACCGCTGACGGTGTGTAGTTGAGGGCGCGGGCCGTCGCGGTCACCGAGCCGCGCCGGGCGACCTCCGTGAACAGCAGGATGCGCCGGACGTCGAGCATGCCACCTCCTCCACCGTTCACTTCACCTTAATAGCCATGCAGATTTCCGAGATTGTACTTCACGCTGCCGTAACCCACCGTGGAGGACACCACGCACGGCGAGACCGTCGGTGGACTTCCCCTTCCATGGCTGTGAGGAGTCAGTTGTGCTGCGTCTGCAGGGCGAGATGATCCGCGGAGGAACCAGCAAGTGCTGGATCTTCGACCACCGCGACGTGGCCGCCACGGGCGTGGACGTCGATGCCCTCCTGCTCGCCGCCTTCAACGCCGCCGACCCCCGCCAGATCGACGGCGTGGGCGGCGCCTCCTCCACCACCTCCAAGGCCGCCGTCGTACAGGCGTCGACCCAGGCCGCCGTGGATGTCGAGTACGCCTTCGCGCAGGTCGGTGTCGGCGACGAGCGCGTGGAATGGGCCAGCAACTGCGGCAACTGCGCCACCGCCGTGGCCCTGTACGCCGTCCACCACGAGCTCGTGCCGATCACGTCGGACACCACCACCGTCCGCATGCTCAACGTCAACACCGGGGCCCGCCTCACCGGCACGATCCCCACCCCCGCGGGCGTGGCCCCGGAGGAGGGCACGGCCGTGGTGCCGGGTACCTCGGCGCCGGGCGTGCCGGTCCTGCTCGGGTTTCAGGACCCGGCGGGCTCGACGACCGGCCGCGCTCTGCCGACCTGCCGGGCACTGGACGAGCTGACCGGCCCGGACGGTCCCCTCGAGGCATCCCTGGTGGACGCCGGCGCGCCGGCCGCCCTGTTCGAGGCCAAGGCCTTCGGCCTCGACGGCACGGAATCCCTCACCGCGTTCGCCACCGCAGTGCCCGCGCTGACACTGCTGCGCCGCCAGGCAGCGCTGGCCATGGGCCTGGCCCGCGAGGGCGATCCGGTCAGTCACGCGATACCGAAAGTGGGCATCGTCGCCCGACCCGCGCTCTATCGCACCACACAGGGCATGCTCGTCAACCAGGACGAGTACGACCTGGCCGTGCGCATGGTCTCCATGCACGCCCCGCACCCGGCGATCGGCCTGACCTCCGCCGTCGCCCTGGCCACGGCCGCCGCCACCCCTGGCACCCTCGCCCACCGCGTCGCCCGGCAGACCGCCGACGGCACGCTGCGCCTGGGCACCCCCGCCGGCGTGGTCACCGCCCAAGCCGTCCCCGCACCGGACGGCGCGTCCCCCACGGTGCTGCTGCACCGCGCCGCCCGGCGTATCGCCCGAGCCGAACTCCTCGTTCCCGTCCTGGAAGGACGCCCCGCATGAGCCGCAACGACGCCGCCCCGGGTACCGTCACCGCACCACCGGGCCGCATCCGCCGGATGCTGTCCCACCTCTACATCCAGTGCCTGATCGCCGTCCTCCTCGGCGCCGCCGTGGGCGGGCTGTGGCCGTCCGCCGGCGCTGACCTGAAGCCGCTCGGCGACGGCTTCATCGCGCTGGTGAAGATGTTCATCGCGCCGATCATCTTCTGCACGGTCGTCCACGGCATCGCCTCCATGGGCAACGCCCGCGCGGTCGGCCGCGTGAGTCTGAAGGCTCTGGTCTACTTCGAGGTGCTGACCACCGTGGCCATGGTGATCGGCCTGGTCGTCGTCAACGTCGTCAAGCCGGGCAGCGGTCTGCACATCGACCTCTCGAGCCTGTCCGCCAAGGGCCTGCCGCCGGAGGCGACCACGGCCCACGACGGCTTCGCCGCCTTCCTTCTCGCCATCGTCCCGGCCACCCTGGTCAGCGCCCTGACCGGCAACGAGATCCTGCCGGTGCTGCTGGTGTCGGTGCTGTTCGGATTCGGCCTGCACGCCGGCGGGGAGGCCGGCCTGGGCATCGCCCGGGGCGTCGAGAAATTCTCCACGGTCCTGTTCACGCTCATCCGCTGGATCATGCGGCTGGCCCCCATCGGCGCGTTCGGCTCGATGGCCTTCACCATCGGCCACTACGGCCTGGGCACCCTGCGCCACCTGGGCCTGCTGGTCGGCTCGTTCTGGCTGACCGCCCTCCTCTTCGTCCTGGTCGTCCTCGGGACCGTGATGCGCCTGAACGGACTGCGGCTGCTGCCCTTCCTGCGCTACATCAAGGAAGAACTGCTGATCGTCCTCGGCACCTCCTCCACCGAGCCCGTCCTGCCGCGCATGATGGCCAAGCTCCAGCACGCGGGCGCCTCGAAACCGGTCGTCGGCATCACGCTGCCCGCCGGATACTCCTTCAACCTCGACGGCACCGCCATCTACCTGACCATGGGCTCGGTCTTCCTCGCCCAGGCCCTCGGCATCCACCTCAGCCTCACCCAGCAGCTGGCCATGCTCGCCGTCATGCTGCTCACCTCCAAGGGCGCCGCGGGCGTCACCGGCTCCGGCTTCATCGCCCTGGCCGCCACCCTCAGCGCCGTCCCGCACGTCCCCGTCGCCGCCCTCGCGCTGATCTTCGGCGTCGACCGGTTCATGTCCGAAGCCCGCGCCCTGACCAGCCTGGTCGGCAACGGCGTCGCCACCCTGGCCGTCGCCCGCTGGGAGGGCGAGCTCGACGAGGACCGTGCCAAGGCCGTCCTGCGCGGCGAGATCCCCTACGCCCCCACCCCCGCTCCCTCCGCGGTGCCGGCCGAGCCCGATCCGAAACAGACGCCCGCACCCGAGGCGATGCCCGAACCAACTCGCGACCCCGTCCCCGCCGCAAGCTGATATCGCGTGGGGGGGGGGGGGGCGCGCGGGGCGCGCGGGGGCGCCGCGCCCGCGCCCCCCGGCCGGCAGGCGGACTGCCGGTTCAGTCCCCGGTGGCCCAG
>NZ_JBEPBF010000130.1:18475-29653 GCF_040298985.1 Streptomyces sp. NPDC001093
GCGCGGCGGGCCCGTCCGTCGCCGGGGCGCCGCCCCCCGCCCACATCACAACCGGACGTCGTACTCGCCGTCCTGGCTGAGCAGGCATGTCTGGCCCTCTGGTACGCCCAGTCGTCCAACCGCTGATCAGGTCCGGCGAACGCCTCCGAGCCGGAGACCCGGCAACCGGACGCATCCTGCCTGCAGGCCCGCGGCCCCTGGCTCGTCCACCGCGGCGAACTCCACCTGATTCACGGCACGTTGATCCGGCTGAAGATCGAGCATCTGCCCGGCGACCGCATCTGTTGCCGCCGCACCCCTCGGCTCGTGGACAGCTCCAAGCGGTGTGTTGGCGCGCCCCGTCTACGGCGAGGTGGGCCGGGTGTGGGGAGCGGAGCACGAGCAGGGTGAGCTCGCTGGGGGCGAAGACGCGGAACGGCGGGCCCCGGAAGCCTGGCTGGTGTGCCAGGAGCAGGACGGGGCAGGTCGGTGCGGGGCTCCGGTGCGGTGGGCGCGGTGGCCTGCCAGGCCGGAGGACTCGGCCGTGACGTCAGCGTACAACCGGGCCACGGGATGCCCGATGAGCACCTCGGCGACCACCCGCCCCGCCACCGCGGGGTACAGCACGGCCGCCCACGGCTGTGCGTAGCGCTCGCGGCCGAGGAGGCTGAGGAGTTCGCGGCCTCGGTCCACACGGGCAGGCGGCGGGCGGCGGCGAAGTAGCACAGGTGCTGCTCGACGGTGACGACCTGGCCGCCGTGTGCCGGATGACGAACTCCTAGGCCGGTTGGAAGCGTTGCGGGGTCAGGAACACGTGGCCGACGTGGTCGTTGATCCGCGTCAGTGGTCCTGGCGCACCTGTCAGGAAAGACTCCACTGCTGGCTGGTCGCGCCCGTGCCCGGTTCCTGGTCCACGGCCGCTCCGCCGGTGGTCGAGGCGGTCGTGACGCCGATGTCCAGGTCGCTGCCGACGCCGGCGAGCACGTAGGTGCTGCCGGTGTAGCTGCCGACGAGGTCGAGGAACCATTCTTGATTGGTCCCGCCGTTGCAGGCCCACTGCTGCAGTTGCAGGCCGGTGGCGGTCGACTGGTTCGGCACGTCCAGGCAAAGGCCGCTCTTCACGCTCTTGAGCGTGAAGATGTTGTCCCCCACCCGCGTGAGCGTCCACTGCTGGTTGGTACCGCCGGTGGACGGCCACTGGATGATCTTGGCGCCCTTCGCCGTCGAGCCGCTCGACACGTCCATCAGCATGGAGCTGTTGACATCCTTCAGGGTGTGAACGCCCTCAGCGGGGATCCCGCTGTCGGCCGTCCAGGTTCCCGCTGCGGTGTCGAGTGACCAGGTGGGGTACTGGCCGAGGTTCACCGTCGTTCCCCTGATGGTCAGGGGCAGCCAGATCAGTTTCGACGCGCCGAGGTCGGAGGTGTTCCAGCGGTCGCCGGCGTAGATGTAGGTGGTGCCGGAGGAGCCCTGGACGGTGATGACGTTCGCCGTCTGGCTGCCGTAGGTGTGGGTGCCGGGTGCGGCCACGTCACGGAACGACGACCAGGGGCCGCCCAGTGACGTGGCGGTGGCGTAGATGTTGTCGTTGAGGCCCCAGCCCGTCAGGTGCGAGCCGAAGACGTAGTAGGTGCCGTTGACCTTGACCATGGCGGGCGCCTCGACGCTGCCGCTGCTGCCGCTGCTGCCGAGCACCGCCACAGCGCTGTCCACGGACAGGTAGTCGGCGGACAGCTTGTCGATGCGCAGGCCGTTGTTGCGGTCCTCGCTCAGCAGATAGGCGGTGCCGTCGGAGTCCTGGAACAGGCCGAGGTCACGGCTGAGGTTGCCCAGCGGCCGGAAGCTTCCCCGGTAGGTGTAGGGGCCGCAGGGGGTGCTGCTGGTCGCCACACCGACCTTGGCCTCGGAGTAGTTGGTGCTGTCGATATGCATGTACATCACGTAGGTGCTGGTCGAGGCGTTGTAGATGACCTTGGGTCGCTCCACTACGCGGCTCGGCCCCAGGTCGCCGCTGCTCTGCCTGGCCAGGGCGACGCCCCGGTAGGTCCAGTTGGCCAGGTCGGTCGAGGTGTAGCAGGGGATGTCCTGGAACGACGTGTCCGACGACGTCTCGCCGGTCTTGTCCTCCCCGAAGCCGTACCAGGTGCTGCCCACCTTGATGATGCCGAGGCCGTGCAGCTGAAGCGCGTTCCCGTTCTGGTCGGTGCGTGCGGCGCCCGTGGTGAACGACACCGAGGCCGCGTGCGCCTCGGTCGCCGGAAGCAGGAGCGCCGCAAGGCCTCCCAGCAGGGTCAGTAACGCGGCGGCTCTGCGCCGCCATCGGCCGGCGGGCGTCCGGGCAACTCCCTTGAACATGTGCGTCCCTCTCTGTCGAGGTTGGCGGTCCCTTGGTGTCGGCGGAGACCCATGAGAGTCGTGGCATGTTTGTGGCGTCAAGGATGGCGTTCGAATTTGTTCAACCTTGACCGGCTCGCTGCACACCCAGCCGGACTCGGCAGGGCCGCAAGTCGCCCGAACTGTCCAGGATTTCGGACATGTGGAAGGACGGATGCGAGGGGTTGACCTTCGGTTCGGGGCGGGCGTAGAAACTTCGCGACAGTCAGAAACTGTTACTTGCTGGTTGAGTTTGTTGGAATCCATACCCAAGCGAGGTGGACCGACTGTGAACGTGTCAGAGCCTCAGGAACCCTCCCGCCGCAGGGTGCTCAAGGGCGCGGCTGTCGCCGCCGCAACGGCCGCCCTGGGCATAGGCAGCACATATCCGGCCGAGGCCTCGGACGCCTCCGTCACCGCGACATCGCTCGACGGCACCACCAGCATCACCATGTCGCTGGCAACTCGCACGACATGATCGACCCTGAGCCTGACTTCTGGGGCTACGTCCGGTCGCTCGGCGATCCGCACCAGGTTCCCGCACAGGCCTCGGGCACAAATCCGACGGATTGCCGATCGCAGGAGAACAGCGCCGCCGGACTCTCCCGCTGCCTGGTCGACATGGCGCGCAAGTACGCGCCGAACACCGCCGTGGGGATGCACCTTTCCTGCTTCGACTGGGAGTACAACACACCGGCATGCGTCAAGGGCTACGCGAACCTCGGGGCGCAGAACGCCGACTTCCTGGTCTCCGATGTGTCGGACCGCGATGCAGGCTGGTACGCAGAGTCGGCCCACGGCGGCAGTGACCACTTCTGGACCGACCAGAAGGCCGCCGCCGCGCTGCAGTTCTACAAGACGATGGCCGAGTCCGTGGGCAAGCCGGTGGTCCTGTGGCAGATTCCCGTGGGCAACATGGCGCAGAACAACACCCTCAACCGCTACAAGGACGACAAGGTGGACTGGTTGTTCGGGCACATGGACCAGGTGGCGAACGCGCATATCGCCGGCCTGCTGTTCGGTGCAGGGCAGCAGGAACAGACGTCGATCGAGACCGACGGCGGAAACCTGATCAGCAAGACGATCGCCTATCACAACACGGGCGGTACGGCGCTCAAGTAGGCGGTAGTGCGAACCCGGTCCCATCTCTTCGATGGGGCCGGGTTCGTCCTCTTCGGCGCGCGGATGCGGAACGTCGCGCAATTCCCCACACAGAGGTTCGTGGCCGTCCCCATGGGGTCGCGTAGTTCCTCCGCGACGACCACGGACGGCGCTCTTCTCGGCCCGCCTCGGACCGGACACTTCACAGCCGGGCGGCCCGACTCCTCACCGCTCATCCGCACCGCACGAACGATCGGGGAGGACGGGGCAGGTCTGGGGACTGGCATGATCGTCGACACGCTGAGGACTTCTCGGCTGGTACCGGTCATGCTGGCGTCGGTGCGGGCGCCGATCGAGGCGGCCCTGCGACGGGCATGATGGCGTTGGTAGGTGACGGGAGAACGCCGAGCCCATCGCGAGATCGCGACAGAGCGGGCCGGTCCATGAGTGCGTCGGTGTGGTGGAAGGTCTCCAGGTCACGACGCAGGTCGCCAAGACCGACCCCCGCCACTCGGAGGGGGTCGGTTGGCCGACCGGCGGGACACCTCCCGAACCCCGGCGGATGGTGGACCTCCCCGCCTCGGCAAGGTTGTCCTGGTGACCGAGATCGAAAGCGCCAAGAAGACGCCTCTGCGGGCGCCGGAAGCCGTAGCCCCCTCTCGACGCGCATCGCCGGTCTGTCGGGCGGCGTACTGCTGGACGGCACGCATGTGCGGTGCCCGCGGCTCCCGCGCAGACTTCCGCCTCTCAGCTGCCGTTCCGCCTCAACACTGGTCCAAGGACCCTTGCCATGGACGCCATTCCCACCGCCCGGAGTACCGGCTCCCACGGTCATTGCCGGGAATCGCACGGGCGCGCCGACCGGCCGGAAGGTCCGGCGCGCCGGGAACGCCCGGCGCTGGCTGCGGTCCTGGGCGTCGCCGCACTGCTGTACGCCTGGCACATGGGGCACGCCGCCAGAGCGCTTCGGGTGCGGCATCGGCTTCCCGTTCGCGGACATCGATGTAGAGGCTGCCGCCCGCTCAGTCCGGATCGGTGGGCAGGGGGTCACTGGGTGCGCCGGGCACGGCGGCTGACGAACTGCGAGTGGCGACCTGGGCGTCACCGGACTCGCTGCAGAGCGAGGGCGACGGCGCGGTCGAAGCCGACGGGGTGGCCGGGCGGGCCGGGCAGGTACCGTTTGAGGTCGTTCTCGCGGCACACCACCTCGTGCCGCAGCGACTCCGTCAGGGGACGCGCGATCGAGGCCGGGACCGGCGTGACCAGGCCCACCCAGTGGCTGGACACGCCCGGGGGGAGGACGGGCACGGGCAGGATTAGCCGCCGGGGCAGCCCGGCCACGGCGGCGTAGCGGCGCATCATCTCGCGGTACGTCAGCGCGTCCGGGCCGCCGATGCAGAAGGCTCGCCTCGGGCGTGCCGTCGGCCGTGCTGCGCGCCGCCGTCATCATCGGGTCCGGCTCCGCCGGCTTCGAAGCGGCCGACACCAGCTCGGCGGGCCTGCTCCCCGAAGATTCGGGCCGCCTCGCGGTCGGCGCGCTCGAAGCCGCGCCCGGAGCCGAGGGTCTGCACCAGGTAGCAGGCCACGTCCGCTCCGGTCATCGCCCGGCCCCACCGACTCGGCGTCGGTCACGTCTCCCTGAACGATCTCGACCCGGTCGGCCCACGGGTGATCGCGCAGCGTGCGCGGTGCGCGGACCAGGCAGCGGGAAGATCGTCAGGCGGCGGTCAGACCTCACGTGCGTACGGGGCGGTGAACTGCGCGAACGGCTCGCCGAACGTCTGGTGCGGGCAGTCCGCCGAGCCACAGACAAGGAAGGTCCATCCTCTGGTCTTCGGTTCCACCGGGGGCCACAGCGCGTTTACCGACCCCCCGCGGTGACCGCGGTCCGGGCCTGCGCCGGTCTGCTCAGCGACCGCGCCGGTCACCTCGTCGTCGGCGCTGCCGAGGGGGATGCAATCAGGCAGCTGCACTTGAACGGCCAAGGACCCCGGCAGGTGTGTCGGGGTGCTTGTGTAGTGCTGTGCGCGTACTGGTTGCGGCCCAGCGCGAGGCGGCGGCGCGGAACTGTGAGGGGTGCCTGGTTGTTCAGGCTGAGGGCTTCGACTGCGGCTGGCCGCCTTGGGCGCGCAGTTGCTCATTGATGCGCTGAGCTTCTTCGAGCTGGTCTTCGAGGATGACGATGCGGCAGGCGGCCTCTATGGCGGTGCCCTGGTCGACGAGTTCGCGGGCACGGGCGGCGATGCGCAGCTGGTAGCGGGAGTAGCGGCGGTGGCCACCTTCGGAGCGCAAGGGAGTGATCAGGCGGTGTTCGCCGAGGGCGCGGAGGAAGGCGGGGGTGGTGCCGAGCATCTCGGCGGCCCGGCCCATGGTGTAGGCGGGATAGTCGTCGTCGTCGAGGATATCGGCGGGCCGGGTACTGCGAGGGGGCATAGACCTCTTCTTTCGGGGGATGCGTCGGGGGGCCCGGATGCCGTACTGGCACCCGGGCCCCGAGCTTTCAACACCATCTACTGGCCGACTGCGCCGGCCTTCTTTGTCCGCAGGTTCCGCCTGGGAGGGCGGGGCTGCGGGGATCGCGTATGCGTGACCGGGGACCACCTTCCAATCCGGGGCCTTGCGGTACCCGGGCGGACTGCTTCCTCGCCCGGGCGATCCTGATGGCGTTCTGCTCCTTACCTTCGGTTACTCGGTTGTACTGCTGGATAACGCGGGTACTGCTCGCGACCCCTTCGGGTCGCGTCCTGCGTGACCTGCATGCACGGCAGTTCCTGTCTGCCGTGCCCACTTCGACTTCCTGGGTACGGTAGAAACCGTAGCTCTGTAGATGGCCAATGTCTACCCCAGGCATGACAGATTTCCTCCGCTACACCTGGAAGAGTGCTTCGCGGCAGGTTGTGGCTTCAGGCTCGCCTGCTGCAGTCACAACTGACAGCGCGGGCCTGTCTGCTTCAGCTGCGGAAGCGTGAGAGCCAGGTGCCGCCGACCTTCTGTTCGGGCACAGCCTGGTCCTGGTGCTCGGGCTCGGTGTGCTCGGCTTGGCGTTCGGCGGTGATGGCGCGCTGCTTGCAGTCGTCCCACAGGTGCGGGTGGGTCTCCCGTGGGACGTCCCACCCGGCAGGCTCGATGGCCTTCCACCGGTCGTCGGTGAACCTGGTGCCACAGTCGGCGCACACGGGACGGCGGGCCTCCCGCTCGGCCCGCTGCTGCTCGGCCGCGCGGCGCAGCTGCTCCTTGTACTCCCCGCTCGGGGGCTTCGTACTCGGCCTGCCGGCGGGCGTGGTGGGCTTCGCGGCGGGAGTTGCCGATCGCCTCCAGGAGCGTCTGGTTGTGCGGCCGGCCGAAGGGCCGGAAGATCGCCCCGGCCGGGCCGTGCTCCTTCAGCATCATCATGCCGGTGACCACGATGGGGAGCTTGCTGTCGTACACGTGGAAGCCCTCGTGTGCCTCGCCTTGCCAGTGCCGGTGGGTGAGCTCGGCCAGCTGCGCGATGACGGTGTTGGGGTTGCGCGGGCCGACGCGGTTGAAGGCGAGCAGCAGCAGCGGGTGCGGCTGGTCGCCGTACCGGCCGTCGGGCACCCACCAGCGGGTGCGCCACATCGGCCGCTCCTTGCCGTCGGCGTCCTTCACCTTCCGCTGGCAGAACCGCATGTACTTGTCGATCTTCGCGGCGAGTTCCGGCGCGGACTCGTAGCAGTTGTCGATCTACACGAACAGCAGCGGCACCTCGTCCTCGGGCGCGGTGATGACGATGTCCCGCCTGGGCGCCTCCCTTGCCGGGGTTGGACCAGGTGCCCGTGGCGGGCAGCGCCACCTTGGTCGCGTAGGAGGCGATGGTGCCCAGCCCGGCCTGTGCGTCGACGGTGGCCTGCGCGGCGGCGAAGGCTTCGGCCGGCTCGCCATCGAGCTGGGTCAGGTCCGGCTTCGGGCTCAGCAGCGCGAGCAGGGCGTCGTTGACCGCCATCGGGTGGGAGACGCCGCTGCGGCCCGCGCCACGGGCCGGTCCGGCCCATCTCCCCCCACTGGCCGCCCCAGCTCGTAGGAGGCGGCCTTCAGGCCCATGGGCGTCAGGTTGCGCAGGGTGTCCCCCGCCCGAGGTCCTCCCGCCGTTCTCCACCAGGCCGTGCCTGCGCAGATCGGAGAACGCCCCCAGATGCGAGGCGCTAACACCGAGCACGCGCAGCACGTCGCCGCGCAGGTTGTTCGTCGACCCCACCGGGTTCGTCTTCCGCTTCCCCGCCATCAGCCCCGCCCCTGCCTCGCCCGTCGCGCGCGGCCACCTGCCGGGCGCCGGCCGCCCCCGGCCGCAGAGGGCATCCGGCCCCCGGACCCGATGATCTCCTCCGCCACGGACATCACTACAAAGTTCAGGAGGAGAAGAGAGGGTCGGGACCACGTGGCGTGTGGTGACCTGCGGGTTTTCCGTCCTGCTCGATGCCGGGCACCAAAGTGGGTGCCAAAGAGTGGCGTCCCAAGGGCGTACCGCAGGAGACTGGGGCGGCTTGCCCCGTGCTGGTCGGGACCGCGGTCGGGGTGGGCGCGCCGGGCGCCGGCCGTTGGTCGGTGCGTGGTCATCGCGGTGGCTCCTTCGCTCCGGCCGCCCTTGGGTGGGCGGTGATCGAGGGAGCAGCGTGCAGGGGACCCCTTTGTCCTCGGTCTGACGACGACCGGTAGCGAGCGTGGTCAAGGCAAAACGCGGCCCTGGTCGGGGCGGCGGCCTGGACAAGGGGTCATGGTCGATGTGCCTTTGCATGACGCTTGGCGAGTCGGCTTCGCGTCACCGCTGGTCAGCCCCCAGCGTTGTATGACAGTTGGCGAGGTTGTTGCGCGACAGTTGGCGAATTCGGAGTTGTTGTGGCCAAGGACGCCAGCCACGGCTCTCAGCCCAAGCTGTGGTGCCCTGCCCCGGTGTTGGAGAGGTAGGGCCCGCATATGCGTTACGGCAGCACGCGTGTGTCCACCCGTCCAGCCAGGGGAGCAGTGCGCCTATCTGGCTCGTGTTTCCACTGGTGTCCGTAGAGCGAGGAGGGCGACGTCGTCGTCATTGTCGGCGGCGCGGACCCGCCGCAGTAGCTGGTCGGTGAAGGAGGCGAGGGGGCGGTGGGCGAGTGCGGCCGCATGCTGGCGCAGCCGGCCCAGGCCCTCGTCCAGGGAGTGGCCGGCTTCTTCGATGAGGCCGTCGGTGTACAGCAGGAGGGTGGATCGGGGCGGCAGCACGGCGGTGGCGTCGGGGCGGTGTGTGCGGGTCCCGGTCCCCAGGAGGATGTCGTGGCCGTCGGTGAGGTAGCGACTGAGGCCGTCACGGCTGACCAGCAGCGGTGGCGGGTGGCCGGCGTTGGTCCAGGACAGTTCCCAGTGGCCGTTGTCCGCCTGTTCGAGGCGGGCGAAGATCATGGTGGCCATGGGGACATTGGTGATGTGCGTGATCGCTTCGTCGAGCCGCTCGACGATCCGGCTCGGGGGTTCCTGCTGGGACCACGCGTAGGCACGGAGCACGTTGCGCACCTGCGCCATGCCGGCCGCTGCCTCCAGGTCATGGCCGACGACGTCCCCTACGGCCAGGGCGGTAGCGCCGTCGGACAGGCGGAAGGCGTCGTACCAGTCGCCGCCGACCTGTGAGGCGTCGGGTGCCGGCAGATAGCGGGCGATCATCTCCAGCCCGGGCACGCGCGGCAGCTGGGGCAGCAGATGGTTCTGCATGGTCTCGGCGACCTTGCGCTGACGCTGGTAGAGACGCGCGTTGTCCAAAGCGACCGCGGCCCGGCGTGCGATGTCCTCGACCAGCGGCAGGTCGGCGGTGGTGAAGTCCCCCGCCTGGTCTGCGCGGCCCAGGGTCAGGGCCCCCAGAACCTCCCGGGTGCTGCGGATGGGGACGATGGCCGCGGAGCAGATACCGGTCGCCTCGAACAGGCGGCGCTGTTCGACCGCGATGCCGGAATCGGGTGCCCGCTGGTATGTCTTCGGACCGGCAAGAGTGGAAGCAACCCCACGCAGAGCTCTGGACAGCGGCATCGTGGATTCTTCCGGCACCGGGGGCATCGGTCCTTGCAGCTCTTCGTGATGCACCAGAGTCTCGCCTTCGGCGTGGACCACGGCGGTGCGCCACACCTCGTCGCGCTCCGTGATCAGGTCGACGACCACCCAGTCCGCCAGCCGGGGCACGAGCAAGGCCACGAGCCGGCGCAGCGCCTCATTGGTATCGAGGGTGGAGGTCAGTTGTGTGGTGGTCTCCGCCAGCAGGGCCAGGCGCTCGAGCTCGGTCAGCGCCTCAGTCACCGGCTCTGGCCGCCGGCCCGCTTCCTGCGGTTGCTGGTCGCAGTGGAAGACAACGAGTGTGGCGGCCTCCTGGCCACCGGTGTCATAGGGAGTGATCACCCAGGAGATGGGCAGCAGGGAGCCGTCACCGCGGGCGAACCACTCTCCTTCAGCCTGGGCGGTGCGTCCGGCGTGGAAGGCCTGCCGCATGCTGCATCGGCTGGTCGGCATCGGCTGGCCGCGGGCATCGCGGTGCAGCAGATCGTGCGCGTCACGGCCGACGAGGTCCTCAGCGGGCCGGGCCAGCAGCTGCTCGGCTCGGGCGTTGACCGCGATGATGCACCCTTTTTCATCCACCACGTACGCCCCCGCGCCGATGGCGGCCAGCGCCCCGGCCACAGTGGTGTCAGCCGCTCCACGGGATCGCTGATCCATGCTCTCGGTCCGCTCTGGCTCCGCCACGCGTGTGCCTCCTTCATGATCGTCGGTCGTGCCGCCCGCTGCGCACCCGGACGCTGCGTACTGTCCTGTCCTACGATCTTTTCCCGGCTACCCCCTTGTGCAGGCATGCCGGCCCTTGGCCCGGCGCGCGCCGGCTGCGCATGCGCCGGTCTCCTGGGTACTGGGCCAGTGACATCAGAAGCTCTGGTGCCGCGGGATGCACGCACGTCGGAGGTGACCATGAGGTACGACGAGTTCCTTGCTCGCGTACCCGAGCGCGGCGAGTACACCGACCAGGATGAAGCCGCTGCGATCACCGAAGCCGTCCTGGGCGTGCTGGCACAGCGGATCAGTCCCGGAGAGGTCGACGACCTGGCATCGCAGTTGCCCGGTCCGCTCGCACAGATGCTGGCCGACACCAAGCAGCAGCCCGAGAGGTTCGGGATCGAGGAGTTCTACCGCCGGGTCGCGGAACGTATCGGTGCACGGCCACACACCGCCGAATGGGACGCCAGCGCAGCGCTGACCACCGTGGCGGACACCGTCAGCGGCGGCGAGCTGAACCAGATCATCAGCCAGCTCCCCTCCAGCTACGCCGTCCTGTTCGGCAAGCCCGACCTCGCCGACTGAGAACGCCACCTTTCGAGGAAGACCTGGCCCAGCAGCCGGGCCCTCCAAGCGGCTGTGACCTTGGCGGCCCTGGCAATTCGGGCCGCGCAAGACCCGGTGGCTGTGAAAGACGCGTGCAATGCCGGTTGACTTTTTGATGTCGCTAGACCAGACCCCAGCGGAGACCTAACGTCGCGGGCAGGCAAAGCCAGATCCGGGCGCCTGTTCTTGCCAGGCTCTCCTGGTTCGGATCACAGCCGGGGAGCCGCCGGACCGCCTGCTTGTCGTGACCAGAGTGCCAGAGGCCCATCGGGGTACGCGCACCCTAAGACGTCGTCTCATTTGGTGTTCTGGGTAGTCTGCACCGTGTGGTGATGGTCGAGCGCATGGTGCCGGACGAGTTGTGGGAACTGTTCCAGC
>NZ_JBEPBF010000131.1:0-28781 GCF_040298985.1 Streptomyces sp. NPDC001093
ACGCCATCCACGCAACTACCTGGCCTTTCTCGGCCTTGCCGCAGCCCTGTGCTGCTACAAGCGACTGGTCCGCCTCACCACATAGGACACCGTCTTAGTCTCCCTGCTGTACAAGGCTGTCGACCGAAGGCGGGGTACGAGGAAGGCGCGCCATGACAGAGTCCGGGGCCCCCAAGCGCCGACGGTGGCTGCTCGTGCTGGTCTTCGCCCTGGTCGTGTACGTCATCGTGCGCGCGGCCCACACCCCGCAGGGCGATCCACCACCTCACGGGAAGGCGTCCGCCTCCCCATCGACCCCGTCGGCTGGCTCCACCGCCCCGTCCCTGTCGTCGGCGACCTCGTCGTACGACCCCGCCGACTACGCCGCCTCGGTCCGTACCCGGGCCCGACAGGCCGGTGTCAGCGCCCAGTTGGTGATGGCGATCCTCTACAACGAGGCGTACAAGCCACATGACCCGTCGTTCGAACGGGCCTGGCAGAAGTACAAGCCGGATGCGGCCTTCGGCATCGCCAACATGCACCGCGCCACCTTCGACGAGGTCAAGAAGGGCCGGGACTTCGCAGGCCGCCGCTGGGAGGAACTGCCGGACGACCGTGACCTCGCCGTCGAAGCCGAAGCCTGGTATCTGCACGACCTGTCGGTCCAGCTGCCGGCCCACTGGACCGCCCCCTACAAGAGGAACGACCTGCTGGCCCTCGGGTACAACACCGGCGCGGGCAACATGCTCGCCTTCGCCCGCGGCGCGACCCCGGACAGCCAGGCCCGCTCGTACCTGGACCGGCTGCATGCGAACTGGGCCGAGGCGGGAAAGGCGGTAGAGGCATCCTGAGGCTCCTGGCTTGCGGAGTTGCGCAATAATCGAAGTTCAGCGGGGGGCCCGCCCCCGGTATCGGGGGAAGGAAGGGCGTGCATGCCGCGCGGGGACTACAGGCGAGTGCGTGAGGCGAACCTGCGGCTGGGCGCTGCCGTGGCCGAGGTCGAGGGACTCTATTCGGCGTTATTGAGGGCGAGTTCTTCCGAACGCCGCCGAAGGCTGCAGACGGAACTGGCGCGGGCTGCCGGCCGTCTCGCCGATCTGGCGGCTTCGCCACCGCACGCCCGCTCCTCGTCCGTTGGTGTGCGGCGGTCACGGTGGGGACGCAGACGGGCACTGGCCGAGCGTGGCGCCGCGTGGATCACAGCGCGGTTCGGACAGAACCCGCGCTGAACTCGGCCTTCAACGCAGCTGGTCGAACGTCCCAGGGTTCCTGGCTCGGGACGGTGCCTTGTCCGGCGCCCGGCAGCTGGTACAGGCGCTGTGCGCCCGGCTCCTGGGCGATCGAACTAGTTGCTTGCTTGCGTAATGCAGCAAGGGTCTGTCGAGAATGGGCCCATGACCACCCATGACAACCCGCACCCTGGCCCCGAGCACTGGACCGAGCTCCTGCACATCCGCCTGGAACGGATCGAGGGCCTGCTCGCTCCGGCCGAGCAGACACCCGAGTCCCAGCGTCCCGCATGGCAGCGGCACACCCGGGGCGAGCAGCGCTGGGCGGTGATGGCCGCGCTGCTGGTTGCCGTCTGGGTGCAGTGGATGCTGCCGGAACGACTCAGCATCCACCCACACTGGCTGCTGCCCGCCCTTGAACTGGGCATGATGGCGGCGCTGTGGGTGGCTCATCCGCACCGGCGGATCGAGTACCACTCTCGTCTGCTGCGCGCACTGGGCCTGCTGCTGGCCGCCGCGGTCAGTCTCGCCAACGGCTGGTCCGCCGTCATCCTGGTACGCGACCTGCTGCACGGCACCGAGGGCTCCAACGCCGCGGCTCTGCTGACGACCGGCGGCGGCATCTGGCTGACCAACATCATCGCCTTCAGCCTCTGGTACTGGGAGTGGGACCGGGGCGGACCGGTGGCCCGCGCCCTGGGCACGCACCAGCACCCGGACTTCCTTTTCCCTCAGATGCAGCAAGAGGGCATCGCCCCCGACGACTGGGAACCGCAGTACATGGACTACCTCTATGTGGCCCTCACCAACGCCACGGCTTTCAGCCCCACCGACACCATGCCGCTGTCCCGCTGGGCGAAACTGCTGATGTCCGCCCAGTCCACGATCTCGCTGCTGACCCTGGCGCTGGTCATCGCGCGCGCGGTCGGGGTCCTGCAGTGACCCCGGCAGATTGAGCCACGGCACGTGCCATCAGGCGCTCGTCTGGCATTACTCGCCGTCCGGCATGGTTCCTTCGCGGTTGTCGAGCAGGTGGGTCAGACCCAGTCGCTCGAATGTGTTGCGGGCCTGGGCGCTTGCGTGGGTGACGATCACCTTGGTGCCGTGTTGTTGGGCGGCACGCAGCACGGGGAGGAACGCCTTGCCGCCCTCTCTGTCAAGGAAGGTGACCCGTTGGAGGTCGATCTCCAGAGTGCGGGGAGTCGGGCGGAGGGTATTGCGCAGGTTGTCGGCGACACGGCCGGCGTTCTTGGATGTGATCTCTCCAGAGAGTCGGACGACGGCGTGAGCCGGGTCCTGGGCGACATGGTGTGTGCGTCGCTTGCGTCGATGCAGCAGGCGCAGCACACGGTGGCGTGCGGCTTCTCGAAGCCCGCGGATGTGCGGCTTGGGGGTGGGGGATTCCGGCATCGGGACTCCAGATCAACGGCAGTGGGAGGACCCCCAGTCCTTTAACAGTTGCGCAATCGGGGAACTAATAAACTCAATCCTTCGGTTGTACGTCGATGTGGTCGATCCGCAGAGGTTGTGGACGGTGACGCTCTGATGCGCGGGGGACAGATGCAGGGACCTGAATCTTCTGAGGCCGAGATCGACGTGACGTTCGGGCGCGTCTTGGACGAGGCCCTGAAGTCGCAGCAGGTCACGGAGGCGCTGGGGCGCTCCGGCGCGGTTCTCAACCGTGAGCAGCTGCGTACTCGGGCGCTCCAGGCGCGGGCCGAGATCGCCGGCGCCGCAGCCATCGAGTACCGGACGTTCCTCCAAGCCAGGGCAGTGGCGGCCGCGACGAGTGGGCAGCAGGATGCGAGCGGTGCCCAGGGGGCCGAGGCCCAAGGCAGTGGCGGGCTGCTTCCGGTGCTGGCGGTGCTCGTGCCCAGTCTGGCGGCCGTTTCGGCGGCTGTCTTCCTCGTGATCGGGTACGGCCTGCGGGTGTTCGGAGGGCGCCCCTACATCAGCGGCGGACTGATCACTGCCGGGCTGATCGCCGCCGCTGTGACCGCAGGCGGGCTGATCGGGGACTTCATCTACGTGCTCGTGGCGGCGGCACGCAATCGATCGGACGGTCAGAGGGGTGCGCTGGACGGTACAGCGCCGGAGCTGACAAGGGCGCGGAAAGAGTGGGAACTGGCTCTGCTTGAGCGTGGTGTCGTGCCGTTCCTGCTGGGGCGCCTGGAGGAAGCAGGCGGCGCGGAACGGGGAAGTCGCCAGGTCGCTGATCCGAGCCGCCATCTCTGACAGACCGACTGACAGTGGTCTACGTGCCGCTCTGAACCCGCAGGATGATCCGGTCCGTGTCGTACAGGACCCATCGCGGAGTCGCCACGCCTGACAGCCGCAGTCGGCAGGCGGTGACGCCTTCGGGGCTCGTCCACCATCCGGTGACGGATCCCGGCCACGGCCACCCGGCCTCGTCGTACACCTCGACCGGCTGATACGCGCCCCGCGCCTCGTCATGCGGCGGCAGGGGACATCCTCGCGCCAGTTCCTCGAGCACGCCTTCCGCGGTAGTCGTCTCCCGCACGGCCCCGGTCCTCCCCCATCGCCTCAATAGACGGTTCCATCATTGCGCAAGCGATGATGTGTTCGCTAAGAGTGGCGAGATGAACACTTGTGGCGATGAGTGGTTTCAGGCGTCGGAGTCGGGCTGGCTGCGGGCAGCGGCGTATGCCTGGGCGGGGGTCATGCTGACGCCGTTGAGGGAGACGGTCCTGTAGGGACTGACCTGGGCGCAGCTCTTGGACTGGTCGGCTGTCTGGGCGTGGGCGTTGGAGACCGCGGCGTGGGTGTCGGCGGGGGCGGGGGAGGAAGTGCCTGCACTGCCGCTGTTGCTGGGGTAGCTGGTGCCACTCGGCCAGTCGCTGCCGATGACCAGCGACAAGCCGCTGCCGCTGCCCTGCTTGAGGTGCGAGGAGGGCAGGCCCAGGGCACTGGCCACCGCCTGGGCTTCCGGCTTCTGCCCGGTGCCGTAGGTGAGGGTGGTGGTGGCCGCGGTGGCAGGGGCGTTGGCCGTGGTGGTGTCCTGGCTGAAGCCCTTGTCCGTCAGGGCGCCGGCCAGCTCGGAGGCACGGCCGCCGACGGTGGTGCCGTTCTCGATGGTCACGGCGATCTGGGAGGGGTCGACGGCCTGGGCGGTGGGGGAGGCCGCTGCGGACTTCTTGCCCGAACCGGTCGTCAACGACTGGTCGTTGGCGATGCTCGCGAACAGCGACTTCGCTCCCGCACCCGGGACGACCCGGTCCTTGTTGTTCGGATCGGGGGCGGTCTGCATGGTGGCGAACGTGATCCGCTTGGAGGGAACCTTGTCCAAGTCGGAGGCCAGCCCCACCAGCTTGCTGACGCTGCCCAGGCCGTCATCGACGGTGAGGGCCTTGGTCGCGGCATCGGCGAGGTCGTAGACCTTCGTGGGGTCGGTGAGGGTGCCGGCACTCTTGAACTTGCGGATCATCGCGCCGAGGAACAGGTGCTGGGAGACGGTACGGCCGAGGTCGCTGCCGTCGCCGAAGCCGTGCCGGGAGCGGACGAACTCCAGGGCCGCGACGCCCTTGAGGGTATGGTCGCCCTTGGACAGTTTCAGGTGCGAGTAGGTGTCGTAGACGTTGTCGCTGACGCACACGTCGACGCCGCCGACCGCGTCGGACATGCTGACTACGCCGGAGAAGTCGAGCTTGACGAAGTGGTCGATGGGGATGCCGGTGAGCTGGTGGATGGTGGCCACCTGGCAGGCCGGGCCGTATGAGAGAGCGCTGTTGATCTGGCCGTAGTAGCCGGACGTGGACTGCTTCGACGTGGGGTCGGTGCAGGCCGGCACGTTGGTCATGGTGTCGCGAGGGATGCTCATCACGGTGGCGTTGGAGCGGTCGGCGGCTATGTGGACGACCATCTCCACGTCGGCGTTGCCGTTGCCGGTCTGCACGCCGGTCTTGGAGCAGCCGCCGCCGAGCGCGCAGTCGGCGGCGCTGGTGCGGCCGTCCGATCCCATCACCAGGATGTTGATCGGCGTGCGGCCGAAGGCGTCCGCCTTTTCGCTGCCGCCCTTGCCGTCGAGCGCGATGCTGTTGATGTTGCCGTTCAGGTGCTCGTAGAACCACCAGCCGGCGCCGGCCGTCACCAGGACCAGGACGGCCAGGCATGTCCCGGCGATCCGCAGGACCCGCCTGCCCCGGCGCGTCGGCCGGACGCGGCGGCGTGAGTTTCCACGGCCGGAGGACCGGGACGCGGCCCGTGCCGCCGCCCGGCCGCCGGGCGGGCGCCCGTCTGCGGGCTTGTCGGTGCGCTGGCGGGGCACCTGGGCGGTGCGGTGGCGTGTGGCGCGGCCGGTGGAGCCGTCCCGCAGGTCACTCATGTCACACTCCCAGGAACGGTCGGGCCCAGCAGACCCTCGCGGGGTGCGGCCAGTGTTCTGCGGCCGGCCCGTCGGATGAAGTGGGGTTGCACCTCGATTGCGTGGTTGCGCAATCTAGCAAACATCCGTGCCGCTCCTCACCTGGCCGGTCTCGGCTCACAGGTGCCGGATCCGTTGTGTGCCCGCGTGGTCACGTCGCGTGTCGCAACGCCAGGCTCGGCACCCTTCCGGGTTCGGCCTCTGGGGACAACGTGATACGTGGCGTCGAAGGTTCCGCCTCACTCATGCCCTGCGGGTGAGATTCGCCTCGGCAAGCTGGTCGTCACTGGGTTCCGTACGAGAGGTCGGAGCAGGGGGAGTCGTCCGCGGAGCGGGTGTTCGAGGTCACCGGCGTGTGCGGGGGTGAGGCCGGGCTGGCGGAGGCGGCGTAGGTCTGCCCCAGGATCACGGTGATGCCTCCTCCGGTGAGAGCTTGCAGTTGGGCGCCGGGAAAGAGCCGAGCGACTTGCTTTGCCTGGGTCCTGAGGGGCGGGGCGTACTGGATGAGCGTGACGGTCTGGCCCCGGCGGGTGGTGTTGCCGGTGCCGGCAACGGCGAAGCCATGGCGGGTCAGTGTGCGCGCCGCGGTGGAGGCGAGTCCGCTGGTGTGGGTGGCGTTGTAGACCACCACGGTGATCCCGTTTCCCGAGACCACCGGCTCAGCGCTCGGCGGGTGGCTGGTTGCCCGGCTTTCGGGCCCGGCCATGCCGGTGTTCCTGTCATCAATGGGGCGGTCGGCCTGCAGTGCCGCCCACAACTTGTCGGCGTCCGGATGGACAAGGGCGACGCGGGCGCGGTCGTAGCGCCACGGGACGGTGACGAACTTGGTGTTGTGCAGGTCGATGTCCCTCAGCGACATGACGAAAGAGATCAGCTTGTCCGCCGTTCCCAGACCGGAGTCGACGGTCAGCGACTTGGTGGCGGCTTCCGCCAGGGGCAGCAGGTTGGCCGGAGTGAGCCCGGCGCTCTTCACCTTCTTGATCAGGCCGGCCACGAACGCCTGCTGCCGCTTGATGCGCCCGATGTCGGATCCGTCCCCGATGCCGTGCCGCATCCGCACGTAGTCCAGGGCTTGTTTCCCGGACAGTGTCTGCTCGCCCTTGTGGAGGAGAAGCCGGCCGCGGGTGGCGCGGCCCGGGCTGAGATCCTTCTGGTAGATGTCCTGCGGCACGCACGCGGGCACCCCGCCGACCGCCTCAGTCATCTGTGCGAAGCCTTTGAAGTCGATGACGATCGTGTGGTCCACGCGCAACCCGGTGAGCTGTTCGACGGTGTTCTGGGTGCAGGCGGGGTTGCCCCTCGCGGTCTCGCCGACGGAATAGGCCGCGTTGAACATGGCGTTGGCCCGTGCCTGCGTCCAGGATCCGTCCGGGAGTTGGCAGGGCGGGATCGTGACCAGCGCATCACGGGGGATCGACACGGCGAGGGCGTGCCGGTGGTCGGCATAGATGTGCAGGAGGAGCGCAGTGTCGGAGCGGCCGACGTCGTGCTTGCTCCCGCCGCCCAGCGCGTTGTTGCCGTTGACGCGTCCGTCGGAGCCGATGACGAGGACGTTCTCCCCTCTGCCCGTCGCTCTGGGACGGTTGCTGGAGAGGCCGTCACTGTCGAAGGTCTTGATGCTCCCGTTCAGGGTCACATGGATCCAGCCGAGCCCCGCAGTGACCAGGATCAGCAGAGAGAGGCCGCTCATGGCCAGCCTCCGCAGCGGGCTGTCACGCCTGCGCTTGCGTACGGGAGTCCGTGAGCGCCTGCGGTGGGTCGGAGGAGGCGCGGTTACGCGGTGGCCGTGCTGCCGCCGCGCCGGTGCCTGGTGGCTGATGGGCATGCGCGGGCCCCTCCTGCGCCGGGTTCTTGGTAAGCCATGTGCGGAAGGTATGGCTCATATCGCCCCGAAGTTCCACATTTGCGCAATATAGCAACCAATAGGGGCGGTGGGGCGCTTCGGCTCCGTGCATATCTAGAGCACGGCGAATTCCGCCGGCTCACCGCGCCTTCCGGCGTGCGGTCGCGTTCGGTCCGGGTGTCCGATGGCGCCCGCACTGAGTGGGCACGCGGGTCTCGTCCGCTGCCGCCGGGAGGGCCGGCGGCAGATCTACCACATCGATGACCCCCGCCGTCGCCCTCGTCATCCAGCTGATGTCCGGCCAGCTCGTCGGACCATCCCAGCCTGGAAGAAGGCGGTGAGACGCCGATTCCCGATGTGGCCTGCATTTTGCCCGCGTGTAGTAGCTTCTGCCTGCCAGAGTCGCTGTGACCGGTGCCTGCGGCTCCGGCCTCGCGTGCATGTCGAGTCAAAGGCCAGTCAATGTCCGTTCTGACCTATCCCGAAGCCGTGGGCGTCGGCCTGCTGCAAGGCGTCACCGAGCTGTTCCCCGTCTCCAGCCTGGGGCACAGCATCCTGATACCAGCTCTCCTGGGCGGGCACTGGAAGCACGATCTGGACGTCTCCGCCGACGGGTCCCTCTACCTCAATGAGCTTGTCGGTCTCCATCTGGCCACGGCGCTCGCGCTGGTCGTCTACTTCTGGCGCGACTGGGTCCGCGTCATCCGGGGCCTCGCGACGTCCATCACGCAGCGCCGGATCGAGACTGTTGACCAGCGGCTCGCCTGGCTGATCGTCACCGCGTGTGTCCCGGTCGCGGTCGCCGGTGTCGCGCTCGACAAGGTGTTCCGTACGACGCTCGGCAAGCCCGTCCCGACGGCGATCTTCCTGGCGCTCAACGGCATCGTCCTCTTTGTCACAGAGCAGCTGCGGCGCGGTGGGACCGGCCGCAGGCGGGCCGGGGCCGCAGTCGCCCCAGGCGAGGAGCATCTGTCGGAGGAGGAGCAGTCGGATCTGCGGATCACCCGGATGACCATCCGCCAGGCCGTGACGATCGGCGCCGCCCAGATCCTCGCCCTCTTCCCCGGCATCAGCCGCTCGGGCTCGACCATCAGCGCGGGCATCTTCAAGGGCCTGGGCCACGAGGACTCCGCGCGCTTCGCGTTCCTGCTCGCCACGCCGGTGATCGGCGGAGCCGCGCTGCTGAAGCTGCCGCCGCTGCTCGGTTCGCAGGGCGACGGCCTGCGCGGTCCGCTGCTGGCGGGAAGCGTGGCCGCGTTCGTGGCGGCTTACCTCGCCACGCGCTTCCTCGTCCGCTACTTCGAGAACCGCACCCTCATCCCGTTCGCCATCTACTGCTCCGTGGCCGGACTCGGCAGCCTCGCCTACTTCACGCTCGCGTAACCGCGTAACCGCCTCGTCAACCACCCGAACCGTACGACAGGTTGGAGCACAGGTCGTCGTCCGCCGAGCGGGCGTCAGCCGTCACCGAGCTGGGCACGGCGGTCGGGGTCGTCGGGGCGGAAGAACCCGCTGCGGCGTAAGAGCTGCCCAGGACCACGTTGATGCTCGATCCGCCGATGAAATCGAGCCGGGCGCCGGGAAAGAGCCGGGCCACCGACTCGGCTTGTGACTTCAGGTAGGCGCCGTACTCGATGACGGTGGTGGAGTCGTCCTGGCTGCCCGACGTCGCGGTGCCGGTGATAGTGAAACCGTGCTCCGTGAGTGACGAGACGGCCTTGGACGTGAGGCTGTCGATGGTGGTGCCGTTGTAGACGGCGACGCTGATACCAGTGCCCGACACGTTCCCGGTGGCGCTGGGCGATGCGGATGCGTGGTCCTGGGCCTGCTTCCTTCCGTCGGCGTCCTTGCCGTCGATGGTGCGGTCCGCCTTGAGTGCCGCCCACAGATCGGAGGCATCCGGCTCGACGACGGCGACACGTTCGCCGGCGTACCGCCAGGGGAGGGTGACGAACTTCGTGTTGTGCAGGTCGATGTCCTTCAGCGACATGGCGAAGGAGAGCAGTTTGTTCGCCGTGCCCAGTCCGGGGTCGACCGTGAGTGACTTCGTGGCGGCGTCGGCCAGCGGCAGCAGGTTGGTGGGGGTGATCCCGTCGCTCTTGACCTTCTTGACGAGGCTGGAGAGGAAGGCTTGCTGCCGTTTGATCCGCCCTATGTCGGAGCCGTCACCGAGACCGTGCCGTATGCGGACGTAGTCCAGGGCCTGCTGTCCGGAGACCGTCTGCTCGCCCTTCTTGAACAGCAGGCTGCCCCGCGTGGCGCGGTTGGGGTCGAGGTCCTTCTCGTAGACGTCCTGCGGCAGGCAGACCTGCACCCCGCCGACCGCGCTGGTCAGTGCGGCGAAGCCCTTGAAGTCCACGACCACGGTGTGGTCGACACGCAGGCCGGTGAGCTGTTCGACGGTGTTCTGGGTGCAGGCCGGATCGCCCTTGTCCGTCTGCCCGACGGAGAACGCCGAGTTGAACATGGCGTCGGTCTGCGTCTTCGTCCAGGAGCCGTCCGGCAGTCTGCACGGCGGGATGGTCACCAGGGTGTCGCGCGGGATGGAGACGGCGAGGGCGTGCCGGTGGTCGGCGTAGATGTGCAGCAGGATCGCGGTATCGGAACGGCCGATATCGTTCGTATCGCCGCCGCCGAGTGAGCTGTTGCCGTCGTTGCGCGCATCTGTTCCGATGACCAGTACGTTCTCGCTCCTGGACGGGCCGGCCGCGGGGCGGTGCCTGGACAAGCCGCCCGCGTCGAAGGTGTGGATGCTGCTGTTCAGCTTCAGGTAGATCCAGCCCAGGCCCACCGCGCCGATCACCACGACGACCAGCGCGATGAGCAGCATTATTCGCCACGGGCCGCGCTTGCGGCCCCGCGCTGTCCTGCCATCCCTGGTCGTGGTCATCCGGGCGCCCCCATCCGTCCGCTTCATACAAAGAGGACGACTGGCTCTACCCAATGGTTGTACAGTTGCGCAACGTGGCAATTATGACAGAGGGTATGCTGCGCTGCCCGGTCTGCGCCGCCGCCCGGAGAAGGAGCTGTTCGGCGAAGAGATGGGGGTCGGATGCTTGGTAACGGGCTGGAACCCTGGCAGCTGCTGATCGTGGCCATCGTCATCATCCTGGTGTTCGGTTCCAAGAAGCTGCCCGACACGAACCGAGGGCTGGGCAGGTCGATGCGCATCCTCAAGCCCGAGGCCAAGACCCCGGAGGGCGAGGGCGCCACGCGGTCCACCAGCGCTTCAATCGAGGATACGACGCCGCCCTCGACCAAGCCCGTCGACCGCGTCCTGAGGGCTGTTCCCAACGACACAAGCGCAGCGCGTCCGGCCACCGACAGGCGCAGAGCGCGCTGAGCCCCTCGTCGTCGGCTCGTCAGGTGCTGATCGCACGAGGACGTCACCCACAGCGGCTCGCTCAGCACCCAGAAGCCGCGCCACGCGGCCCATACGGGCTGCTGGACGGAACGGCTGCTTCGCAGTCGCCGCTCAGGTGGCGTCAGGATCGAACGCCGTGCACGTGTCCGGTCCGGCCGCTGCCTCCTTCGACAAGGGCGTCCGACCCCCGGTCGTCGGCGCCGCGTTCTCTTCGGCCCTCGCCGCACCGCGCACCGCGTCGGCGACTTCCGACAGCTCCGCCCTCGGGTCCAGCGCGCCACGGATCTCGTCCATCCCGAGGCCCTCGCCATCGAGAACATGCTTGCGGATGAACGTCTTGGGATGCAGATCCTCGAACTCGAAGTCCTTGAACTGCGGACCAAGTTCAGAGCGGACCTCCTGCTTGGCGCTCTCGGAGAACTCCCGCACCTTACGCACGAACCCGACCACGTTCTGGATGATCTCCGGCAGCTTGTCCGGGCCGAAGAGCAGTACCACCAGGATCCCCAGCGTCAGGAGATCCAAGGCGCTGATGTTGGGGAACATCCGATGCCCTCGCCTCGCCCGGCCCGCCCCATGCGGCACCCACGCCGGAAATACTTTAGGTGTTGCGCAACCATAGGAACTATGGCAGGGCACCCTTCGTTGCATCTGGTGACCGTAAGGGCAGCCCAGAACTGAGGGGACGAGTCGTGGGTATTTCCCTGGCCAAGGGCGGCAACGTGTCGCTGAGCAAGGAAGCGCCGGGCCTCACCGCGGTGGAGATCGGTCTGGGGTGGGACGTCCGTACCACCACGGGCGCGGACTACGACCTGGACGCCTCCGCGCTGCTGCTGAACGCGTCCGGCAAGGTGGCCACCGACCAGCACTTCATCTTCTACAACAACCTCCGCAGCCCCGACGGCTCGGTCGAACACACTGGCGACAACCTCACCGGTGAGGGCGAGGGCGACGACGAGGTGATCAAGGTCAACCTCGCCGCCGTACCCGCCGACGTGGACAGGATCGTCTTCCCGGTCTCCATCCACGAGGCGGACACACGCGGGCAGAGCTTCGGCCAGGTGGGCAACGCCTACATCAGGGTGGTCAACCAGGCGGGCGGCCAGGAGATCGCCCGCTACGACCTGTCCGAGGACGCCTCCACCGAAACCGCGATGGTCTTCGGCGAGCTGTACCGGTACGGCGGGGAATGGAAGTTCCGGGCGGTCGGCCAGGGCTACGCCTCGGGCCTGCGCGGGATCGCGGCCGACTTCGGGGTCAACGTCTGAGAAGAGGGAATCGCCAGGGATGCGCTGCCCAGCGCGGCCCTGGTGGCCACCTTCGGGCAAACCCCTCACGACGCTGCGGCCGATCGCTGCGACTCCGGTCGGTCCGCCGGCCCGCTCGTCCTGTGGCGGTCCAGGCACGCGGTTCCCCACAGGACGACAGCCGCACCGATACCAACGATCGTTCGGGCGGCGGCGGCCGATCTCGCGGCGAGATCGACGGCGCAGCCTGCCACCCCGACAGCGACCATCAAAGCACCGGTCAGGTGAAACCGCGGCTGTCGGAAGAGCACGGCAAGCGGCAGGAAGTGCAGGCCGACGACGAGGGCGATCAGGCCCGGGATGAGCCTGGGAACGCCGCTCATCACAGCGATGGCAGTCACCACACTGATGACTGTCCACTGCAACACATTGATCCCGGCGAAGCGGCGGCGCACCTCGTCGGGAAGCGGACCACCACCCGGGCGACGCAGGCCACGTCCCGTGCGCCAGACACCCGCCGCGACGGCACCACACGCCAGAGCCGCCACCGGCAGCAGCGACCCGCCCGGGGCACTCGCGCCCGCAAGCCACCACGCCAGGCCGAACACGGTCAGGAAGGCAAGGCCGGCCCGATCCATCGAAGGCTCCCCCCGATTCTTATGGTCGGCGCACCACTCAAGCGGGAGCGCACCCATACCTCCCGCGGCAGTACGAGGCTCCGGAGGTCGCTCGGTGGCTCCGACGTGTCTCGGACCCTTTCGCTAGCGCGGGGAGGGCTCCCTCCCTGTCGACGACAGTGCCGGAGACAATGCGGTCGGCTCATCTCCTTCAACGAGTCGGCGCCGCCAAGCGGTCGGCCCTCGTGACGCCTATCCTGATCAAGGCGCTCCGGTGGACACATGACCACCACCGACGGCGCAGGCGGCCTGACCGTGAACGGCCGTACAGGGGGAAGGGTGATGATGGGCTCGTACTGGTGGGTGCTGATCGTCTTCGGGACGGGTGGCTTCGGGTGGGCCGCCGACACCGTTCGTACCGCGTTGAAGAACCGGCATGAGCGGAAGCTGGAACTGATGGAAGTCGCGAAGCAGGAGCGTCTCGCACTCGAAGCGGCCCACCGGACGCCGGAACCCGTGTGTGGGTGTACACACCACCTGGCCAAGCACGACAAACAGGGCCGGTGCCACGAACGCGTGGAGATCCCCACGGCCTGGGACGAGAACAAGAAGCCGTTGCGCTACGAGGCCGGGCAGTGCAACTGCCAGCAGTACGTCGGCCCGCAGCCGTTGTCGCAGGTGTATGCGGAGGAGCTGACGGATCGGGCCTGAGCCTGGGTACGCGGAGGCGTTCCGGACGCTCGAGGCCGAGTTCGCGGACGTGGGCTTTGGCGGAACTCCCTGCTACGCCTGCATGGGCCGCTGGACCTTGATCGACTGCAGTAGTCCGACGGCCACCCACACCGAGAACATCGACGAACCGCCGTAGGAGACGAACGGCAGCGGAATGCCCGCCACCGGCATGATGCCGAGCGACATGCCGATGTTTTCGAAGGACTGGAAGGAGAACCAGGCGACGATGCCCGCGGCGACTATCGTGCTGTACAGCTCGGTCGTCTCACGGGCGATACGGCAGGCACGCCACAGGACGACGCCGATCAGAAAAATGATGAAACCGGCGCCCACGAAGCCCAGCTCCTCGCCGGCGACCGTGAACACGAAGTCCGTCTGCTGTTCCGGAACGAACTGCCCGGTGGTCTGCGCGCCGTGGAACAATCCCTCACCCGTCAGGCCACCCGAGCCGATGGCGATGCGAGCCTGGTTGGTGTTGTAGCCGACTCCGGAGGGGTCCAGGTTGGGGTCGGCGAAGGCCGCGAAGCGGTTGATCTGGTACTGGTCCAGGATGTGCAGCTGCCACACGGCGATGGAACCGAGGATGCCGACGGTGAGCAGGCCGAAGATCCAGCGGTTGGAGGCACCCGAGGCGAGGAGCACGCCCAGGATCGTGACCGTCATGACCATCGTCGAACCGAGGTCGGGCATCATCAGAACGACCATGATCGGCACGGCGGCCAGGCCCAGGGCCTGGATCACGGCACGGCTGTCGGGATACTTCTTGTCACCCGCGTCGACCTGGGCCGCGAGCAGCATCGCCATGCTCAGGATGATCGTGACCTTCACGAACTCGGACGGCTGGAGGGAGAAGCCGCCCCCCAGCACGATCCAGTTGCGGTTGCCGTTGATCGTGGCACCGAGCGGCGTGAGTACCAGCAGCACCCCGAAGACGGAGAGGCCGTAGAGCATCGGCACCGCATTGCGCAGGGCGCGGTGACCCAGCCAGATCGCGCCGATCATCAGGACGAACCCGATGCCGAGGTTCATCAGGTGCCGGACGAGGAAGAAGTGCGGGTCGCCCTGGTTGATCGCGGTGCGGTTGCGGGTCGCCGAGTAGACCAGCAGCGAGCCGATGAGTGAGAGAGCAAGGGCGGCCAGCAGTATCGGCCAGTCCAGCCGGCGGACCAGTGAGTCGCGGGCGAAGAGCCGGATCCACCTGGGACGCTCGGGGCCGTAGCCTGAGACGGAGAAGCTCTTCACGCTGGTCATGTCGGCATCCTCCGGCCAACCGGGCAGTGCGCCCGCAGATATCGCGCACGGACCATCAGCAGCCCGATGCGTCCGTCCATCCCGTCGAAGATGAGAAGTGTGGCTGCCGAGATAGTAGCTGCACGATTGCGCAAAGCAGCAACTTATTGCCGCCATCGGACGGGATGACGCCGCGCACGCGGGCGGGCTGGATCCGGCAGCGTGCCTTGATCAGTCCCGCCCGTCCCTGCCGGGGCTTCTCGGAGGGGGGAACGTCTCGATCGGCTGCGCCCGGCAGGGACGGAGACTCAGGGGCTTACCTTGGCGATGGATACGGCGACACCGATCACGAAGCCGCACGAGGCGGAGATCAGCGTGATCAGCAGGGGGCCCGTGTAGCGTGCGAACCAGCTCGCCGCGCGGCCCATCACGGCTTCCACCAGGCCCGCCACGGCCGAGTGATGATCTCCCGGTAGGTGTGGTGCGAGGGGTTGCGGCCCCCGTGCGTGAAGACCCAGCTCTGCGGTTCGGCGAAGTCGACACTGCTCGGCGAGCTCTCGCCGCAGACCGCGCACTGCCTCTCATAGGTGGTGGGTTCGGCGTCGGGCTCCTGGTCGGGCTGGAGGGTCCAATCCTTGTGGCACGTGATCGCTCGGATGCTCACCGACACACCTCCTGCAGGGTGGCAGTGACGTACGGGTGCTGGAGCGCGGAGCGGAGGACTTCTGCGTCGGTGAGGGTGTCGTCGTCGGGCAGCTCGCACCAGCCGCCGAACCAATCGTCGATCTGCTCCAGGCCGGGTGCGACGAGCCATGCGTTAGTGGAGAGATGCCGTACCGGTAGGTTGGCCCAGGTTTCGGCAGTGCCAGTTCCCACGGCGTAGTAGACGCGTTCGTTGGGGCCGTCGTAAAGCACCGGACCGACCGCCGCACCGGTGGCCCGCAGGTGGGCCAGGGCCAGGAAGCCGATGTCCGCAGGGGTTCGTACGAGGTCCCAGCCCTCACCGACTCGGAGCAGGCGCAGCCCAGGCACGTCGGCGACCATGGGCGCATTTCGCAGGGCATCACGAACGGACATCACGTACCCCTTGGCACAGGCGGCTGGTGCCCGCTCCCCGTGATGACGCGGGGGCAGACAACGGCCTGGTGGAGCGGACCACGATCAGACGGGTGCCTGTGGCCGCTATCTGCCGCTCCCGATCGGCGGCCATGCGCTTTGGGCCGAGGTGGCTGAAGGCAGGCACAACGGCGCCATAAATGTCTGGCAGCTCCAGCGCGTCCAGGAGTCCGACGAAGGCGGGCGAACGGACGACCACCGTCGACTCCCGGTCCGTGAACACGCCGCACAGCGCCAGCTCATGCTGCCGACAGTACTCAGTGAGGCAGCCGATCAGCGCCGCGTGGCGGGCGAGGCCGCCGGTGGCATGGCGCAGGTAACCGAAGACCTGGGGGAAGGCGACGGAGCGGCGTTCCGTGATGAGTTCGTCGTCCATGCCCTCAGCGTCGGCCGACGCGAACGGCCTTGAAATGACCTGCTGTTGCGCTTCCGTTGCACTTTCCGCCCCACGCCGTCACAGAGAGTGCTTCGATGCGTGAGGAGGGAGGTCATCCGTGGTCAGCGTGCAGCAATGGACCGGCCGGGAAGCAAGCGCCCTGCGGGCCGCGCTGCGCATGAGCACGCGCGCCTTCGCCGAACATCTCGGTGTCGCCCTACGCACGGTCGCGAAGTGGGAGAGCCTGGGCGCGGAGACCCAGCCTCGGCCTGACACGCAGGCCATCCTGGACACCGCGCTCGCCCGCGCAGACTCCGCCACCCAGGCCCGGTTCGAGACGCTGCTGTTCCCTCAGCGGAAGAGCGCCCGGCCGGCGGACCACGAGACCTGGACCGAGGACATCGAGCGCGCTGTCGTCTGCATCAGCCGCCAGAACTTCCCGTTCGCCACTGACCTGTTGAACCGCTGGCTGGGACGTCTCGACCCCCGCCAACTGGATGCAAAGGGCTTGTACTTGTACGGCCGGTCCCTGGTGCTTCTCGGTGACCTCCAGCGGGACCAGGGAGCAATCCTCGGCCCGCTCTCCGCCCGGCACTCCTACACCTTGGCCCGCGGCATGTTCACCGAGCTCGACATCCCGCGCCGAGTGGCCCAGATCGATCTTTCCCTCGCCGTCGTCCGCGAGATGTCGGGAGAGCTCGGCGTCTCCGCTCGCCAATACGAACTCCTTGCCGCGGACGAGCGCCTGAGCCCGCGCGACCGAGCCAGAGCGCGGCTGTGGGTGGGTACCGCGTTGAGCAAGGAGGGCAACAACGAGTACGCCACCCAGGTCATGACGGCCGCCACCCGCGCCTTCGAGGACCTGGGCGAGCCGGAGGACTGGTCGGTCGCCCACCAGAAGCTGGCCCTCGCCCACCGCGGTGCCGGCGACTTGAAGCAGGCCCTGCACTACATCGGCATCGCGCGCACCACCGGTACGGTCGACTCCCCGATGCAGCGGGTCCGGCTGGACACCGCCTACGGGCACATCCTTCTGTCGGATACGGCGACCCGGAATGATGGGCTGTCCGTCCTCGATCAGGCGGCGCAGATGGCCCGGCAGTACGGGCTGAGTCACCAGCTGCGCAGCATCGAGGGCATCCGAAAGGGCCAGCAGGGATGAGCCAGGGAGTGCCAGTGCCGGAGCACGAGCAGCGCCAGATCACCAACGAGCAGTTCCACGATGCGATGCTGATCTGGGACTACCACCAGATGGGCCACGAGCAGCGGCCCTGCTCGGCAGCGATCGGCCTGGGAAGTCACGACCTCGGGGTGGCCACCGCAGCCGCCGACCTCTACCGTGCCGGCCTCTTCCCGGTCCTCGTCTTCAGCGGCGGCAACAGCCCCACCACCCGCGCCCGCTTCCCGCGAGGGGAGGCCGTCCACTACCGCGAGCACGCGCTGAGTTTGGGCGTGCCGGACGAGGCGATCCTGGTCGAGCCGAAGGCGGCCAACACGGGCCAGAACATCACCTTTTCCCGCGAGCTGCTGGACGAGGCGGGTGTGGAGGTCGAGTCGCTGCTGCTGATCTCCAAGCCGTACATGGAGCGGCGTTCGTACGCGACCTGCCGCAAGCTGTGGCCTGAGGCGGACGTCGTGTGCGCCTCCGAGCCGCTGGAGCTGGACGACTACATCAAGTCCATCGGCGACGAGAAGCTCGTCGTCGACATGCTCGTGGGCGACCTGCAACGGGTGATCGAGTACCCGAAGCTCGGCTTCGCCGTCGAGCAGGACGTACCGGGGGACGTGTATGACGCGTACGAGCGCCTCCTGGGCGCAGGTTTCGACAGCCGCCTCATCAGCACCTGAGCCACCACGCGGCGGCCCGCCGAGTGGGATCTGTGCGGTTCATCAACCGAACCTGTTCCCACGACTGTCCACGTTGGCGAAGCTGTTCGTCGCCGACCGGTGGATCGTCTTGGACGACGTGCAGTTCGCCCGGCGCGACTACCAACACCGTGCCCGCCTCGTCGCCCTGGACGATCCGACCCGGCAGCAGTGGCTCACACTCCCCACGCGCCTTCCCCGCGGGCGCCCGACGTTGATCAGCCAGGCACGGCTCGTCGACCCCTGCCGCTCGCGCCGGACGGTCCAGCTGCTCGTGCGCCAGTACTACGGCCGCAGCCACCACTGGGATGCCGTACGTGATGTCCTCGACTCGGTGCTGGACAGGCTGGACACCACCGACCACGTGGTTTCCATCGCCAGAGCATCGACGCTCGCCCTGCTCAGTGCGCTCGGCTGGACGGGGCAGGTGCTGTCCAGCAGTGGGATCCCGACCCGTCAAGGCCGATCCGAGCGCCTCGCCGACCTCGCGGTGGCCACTGGCAGCACCCACTATCTCTGCGGCACAGGTGGTATGCGTTACCTCGACTCCGCCCCCTTCGATGCCCACGGCATCCCCGTTGTGCCTTTCCACACCCCTGTGGACACGGATAACCCGCTCTGGCAGTCCGCCCGGCGATCCACCAGCCTCTGGGCCCTGAGCAAGGTGGGCGCCGGGGAACTGGCGAACCAACTGGCTGCACAACGGGAAGCTCACCGCCTTGGAGTCCCCGTGTGACCGAGCCGACCGCTCCGGGCAGGAGGCCGCACCCTGCACTTCGTCGTCTGCGTGAGCGGCGTCGGCAAGCTCATCACGGCCCGCAGACCGCATAAGCCGCGCACGGGGGCGCCCAGGTCGAACGTTGAGCCAAGGGCGCCTCCACGCGGTGGGGTTACCGTCGGCGTCCCGGAGCGGCATCCGGGGATCCAAGGCGTTGGGCGGCGTCCGCAAACACCACGGCGTTGCGGTGGGATGGCTGAGGGGCCGGCGCCGTGAGTGCGTCGGCGGGCAGGCCAGCCGTGCGGCGTAGTCGCCACACCAGTACGTCGCTGATCGACTCGGCGGTCTGGAGAGCAGCTGCTGACACCTCCGGGCACGCCATGGCACTGAGGTTCTCGGACACCGAGATCTTCCCGAAGCCGGTGACGCTGCGGCGATTGACCTCGCTGGCCAGGGAGCGGGGACTACCGTGGTCGCCGAGTTCGCTGATCTCGCTGTCCAAGATCAGCGAGGAGCTGTTCCAGGCGATCTACCAAGAGGGGCACCGAACGACGTGAACGATCCGGAACGCGCGATGCTGCTGTCCGTCCACCCGCGCTTCGCCACCGCGATTTTGGCCGGCAGCAAGACGGTGGAGGTCCGCCGCCAACGCGTCGCTGCGCCACCCGGAACCCCGGTTCTGCTGTACGCGACCGCGCCCACCATGGCTGTGGTGGGCATGGCGCGCATCGCTTCAGTCCATGTCGCCTCCCCAAAGGAGGTGTGGTCCGCCCACAGCGCCCAGACGGGAATCACTCGGCGTGAGTACGACGCCTACATGAGTGGCGCGACTCAGGCGAGCGGCCTCACGCTGGAGGATCCCGTCTCCTTCGACGAGCCGGTGACGCTCAGCGCGCTGCGCTCCGCGGGAGCTTTCCACCCTCCACAGAGCTACCGCTACATGAAGGGCGAAGAGCTTCGGCAGGTGGCCGTGGCAGGACCTGTCGTAGGCACCGCCCTTCGTGAAGCGTTGGGAGACCTGGTGCCTGCCTAAGGCAAGGGTCGAAGCTCTGGGTTGCCGCGTCCTGCGTGATCAGTCGAAGAACAACGTGGCCCATGGGAGCCCAGCGACAACGCCGCCGTGGTGTGAACATGCACCTCGTCGGCCGATGGAGCTGGACGGCCACCCGTCGCTGCAGTGAGCGGGTGAGGGCTCCCAGACACCGACGCCAAGGCCAACAAACACGGCCAGGGTGAGAGCGAGAGCACGACTCTGATCGTCCGTTGTTCTCGTTCTGCCTGCTGCCTCGCCGTCTCGGTCCGAGCTTTTGCCTCCTCGGCGGCAGCTTCACGCTCAGCTCGGGTGGCGTGGTGTCGACAGCCTCGGGCGATCTCCTGGGGGAGCTTGCAAGGCGTCCCTTTCTTCGTGGGACGCCCACAACGCGATGACGTTCGGCGTCTTCGAGAACGGTCGTACCTCGTGGGCATGGCGCGCATTGTGAACCACCCGCTCATGCTGCCGCTGCGGAACGACCGAAGTGCAGTCCGGATGGTCGACACCTGCGTGCCAGCCCGCAAGTCGCCCTTTGAGTAAGCGACTTCACCATCATTTGCACAACTTGTGGCGCAGATCACGCGAAATGCATCTCGCCATTTGAGACGAACCAGGGCAGGGGTGGCCAGAGAGGCGTCCAGGCGCCCCTGAAGTGATCGCTCAGCCTCGACTTAGGGCACGCGGAGGGCACGCCACGCTCAAATTGGACTAGACAACAAGCAAACCCCAGGCCGCTGACCTGGGGTTTCAATCTGGAGCGGGTGACGAGAATCGAACTCGCGCTCTCAGCTTGGGAAGCGACGACGCTTGGGTGGCCGCATGGCGGCTGACCTGTGGGGATGGGATACGCCTGCGCCGTTGCACGGGCCGGTTGGTACCGCTGGTGACCCTGGTTGTCCGCTCTTATGGGCACGCTGTGGGCACGGCGTCGAAGGACGCCGGCCGAAGCGCTTGGGCGAACGGGCTCTGCGCTTGGCGCCGCTGTCTCCGTCGACATGCCCGGGGACCCTTGGCGAGTGCACAGCGGGCGGGGTGCGCCTCCCGGAGGCGAGGGCGGCGTCGGTTCGGCAGCAGCGGACCGGCGACTTTCCGAGCTGTGCTCTCCTCCGGCCGCAAGACGGCGTTCCGGATACGGCACGCGCCCGCGTGTTCAGGCGGAGTCGGAGCCGGCGTGGCCCGCCGATTCGCTGGCGGCACGACGGTACTCGGCGTTGATGCGCTGCGCTTCCTCGAGCTGGTCCTCGAGGATGACGATGCGGCACGCGGCCTCGATCGGAGTCCCCTTGTCGACGAGCTCTCGGGCGCGCGCGGCGATCCGCAGTTGGTAGCGGGAGTACCGGCGATGTCCTCCCTCCGAGCGGAGCGGCGTGATCAGACGAGCCTCACCGATGGCTCGGAGGAAGGCCGGGGTGGCGCCGAGCATCTCGGCTGCCCGGCCCATCGTGTACGCCGGGTAGTCGTCGTCGTCCAGACGATCATTCAGGGGGTTGTCCGATGTCATGTCACCTCGTTGTGCAACGCGTCGAGGGGCCCTGGTGCGTACGGCACCAGGGCCCCGAAGGAAATTGAACACCATCCGCCGGCCCACTACTGTGCCGACCTTCTGTTTCCGCTACCCGGCTCGGCAGAGGGGGGTGCGGGGGGATCGCAGCTGCTTGACCGGGGACCACCATCCATTTCCGGGGTCTTGCGGTACCCGGGCCGAACGCTTCTCGGGCCGGGCGATCCTGATGGCGTCTGCTCCTCTGTTCCTCTCTGAACCAACCACTGAGTGAACCGGTACTGCTGTTGGCAGCTCCTCGACGTGCGAGCCGCCCAGTGCGGCTCTCAGTCCCGTCACCGTTCTGGGAACACTCTGGCTTCGAGGCTCGAGAGCCGCACTGACCTGCGTACTTCGTATTCAGCCACCCGCCAGTTCGTGTCTGGCGGGTCTCGTCGACCGTGTCTACGAGAGGAAGCATACCCATGTCAGGAATGAAAATCTACTCATGCAACAGTAGATTTCACCCTTCTGGTGAAGGAAGAAGCCTGCCGCGATCGGGCCTCACCGGTTGGCGGAAGCTGCCTCCTGCCGAGCGCGCAACTGCTTCAGCCCACGGGCGGTTCCTGATACAGGTGGGCCGAATAAGCTGTGCTGTCATGTCGAACCCTGATGAGCTGCTTGTCGCCATCTCCGCCGCGGTGGAGTCCGAGCGAAGCAATCAGATGTCGCTGACCGTGGTCGTCGGTGGCGCCGTCATCACCGGCCGGCTGGCTCCGGAGGCCGTGTGGAGGGAGCGGGTGGCGGAGGTCCTGAAGGACTCGGACCGTCTCGGCCCGTTCTCGGACGTCTTTGCGCGCGGTCCGCGAGGGAACCGGCCCGGTCGCGGCGAGGCGCCCACGCATCTGCACTTTCATCTCGCTCGGATCCTGCAGGGCAGCCTCGGCATCCCGGAGACGGGCGGCATGTACCGAGTCGCGATCAAGGATGTCAGCGCATGGACCGTAGGAGATCTCATCCACTTCGACCGGTGAGACGCTGCCTCCGCCCCGTTGCCCGGCCGGCGCTTTCCGAGCGGACGGCGACACAGCGGTGGGGCCCTGCCGACGCGCGTCGGCAGGACCCCACCGGGATCCTGAGGGCGGTCTCCCGCCCGTCCTTACACGGCCACGGGGCCGGTGCCGCCGAGCAGTGCGGACGCGGTTTGGAGGAGAGTGGGTCCACCCTCGCCCACGGGCGCGCCCTCGGGGCGGTCGTGGCAGGTGAAGCCGAGACGCGTCATGGCCCGCACGACCTCGCTGGCGGTGAAGTCACGGGGGTCCTGTCGCGTGATGACCTGGCCCACCTGCTTGACGGGGTAGCGGCGGCGGCCGATGGTCACGGACGCCCCCGTGACGAGCTCGGGCCTGACGCCCTTCATCGAGGCCAGCACCCCGGTTCTGGTCAGGTCGAACGGGTACCGGGCGATGACACAGCGCATGATGCCTCACAGGGGAGAAGTCGCGGGGAGAAGGAGAACGGGCCGCCCGGGGCGAGACGGATCAGCATGCGAGGGCGGGTACGCCCGGAACCCGGCCGTACTCACCGACGTCGCCCGAGCGGCCGCCGGGTGAGGGCAGTGGTACGTCGAGGACGTCCTGCAGACGGATCCGGTCCGTGTACGTGGAACTGTCGCGGAGAACGGCGAGCCGGAGCCGGGTGACCAAGCCTGTGCTCTCGTCGTCCCCGTCGCACACGGTCAGGTACTCGACCCGGGCACTCGCCATGACGGCCAGAGCCACCTCAACGGTCATGTCGTCACATACCCGAGGCCCGTGCCCTTCGCTGTCGTTCACCACGGACACATGGGTGGGGTCCGGCCTGCGGTACTGCGTCCGCGCTGGCGTCAAGGGTGTCTCCTTCGGTAAGGGCTGGTCGGCTTGGCGGCCTTCGGCCCCGGGAGACCACGGCGGCTTCCGCGAGGCCAACGGGGCCCCGGGAACTGCGCCGGCCTAAGCAGCCGAGTCGTTGCCGGGCCGCCGCTGTGCCCTGCGACGCACCCCCGCACCGGCGGGTCGCCCCTGGCCGGTGCCGCCCCGGCGGTCCCTGGACGGCGAAGACGCGCGGCGGGTGCGTTCCACGACAGGCGCGGTGATGACCACTGGGACCCCGGAGGGCGCTTGGGCGCCTGTGATGCGGCTCAGCTCCGCCTCGCCCGAGCGGACCGGGGTGACGCGCGGGCTGATGCCGGCCGAGGCCATCAGCCGGGTCATGCCGCGGCGTTGGCCGGGGGTCACCAGGGTGACGACGCTGCCGGACTCCCCGGCGCGGGCCGTACGGCCGCCACGGTGCAGATAGTCCTTGTGGTCGCTGGGCGGATCCACGTTGACGACCAGGTCGAGGCTGTCGACGTGGATGCCGCGGGCCGCGACGTTGGTGGCCACCAGGACGGTGACGTGACCGTCCTTGAACCGCGCCAGGGTCCGGGTGCGCTGCGGCTGGGACCGGCCACCGTGCAGGGCCGCGGCGCGGACACCGCTTTTCAGCAGGTGCTTCGTCAGCCGGTCCACAGCGTGCTTGGTGTCCAGGAACATGATGACCCGGCCGTCCCGGGCCGCGATCTCGGTGGTCGTACGGTGCTTGTCCGCGTCGTGCACATGGAGTACGTGGTGTTCCATCGTGGTGACGGCACCGGCCGACGGGTCGGCGGAGTGCACCACCGGGTCGGTCAGGTAGCCGCGGACCAGCAGGTCGACGTTGCGGTCCAGGGTAGCCGAGAACAACATCCGCTGGCCCTCGGGGCGCACTTGGTCGAGCAGGACGGTGACCTGGGGCATGAAGCCCATGTCGGTCATCTGGTCGGCCTCGTCGAGCACCGTGACGTCGACGTCGGCGAGTCGGCACTCGCCCCGGTCGATGAGGTCCTTGAGCCGACCGGGCGTCGCGACGACCACCTCCGCGCCGGCCCGCAGCGCACCGGCCTGCCTGCCGATGGACATTCCGCCGACGACGGTGGCGAGCCGCAGGCTCACGGAGCGGGCATAGGGAGCGAGCGCGTCGGTGACCTGCTGGGCCAGCTCACGGGTGGGGACGAGAATCAGGGCCAGCGGCCGACGCGGCTCGGCACGCCGGCCCGCCGTACGGGCCAGTACTGCGAGGCCGAAGGCGAGGGTCTTGCCCGAGCCGGTGCGGCCGCGACCGAGTACGTCACGGCCGGCCAGGGAGTTCGGCAGGGTCGCCGCCTGGATCGGGAACGGTACGGTCACGCCTTCATGGCCGAGCGTGGCCAGCAACGGCGCCGGCATGGCGAGATCGGCGAACGACTCGACAGCGGGCAACGCGGGCCCGACCGTCTTCGGCAGCGCGAAATCGCCCCCCGCGGGCTCTCGGTTTCCGTAACCACTGGAGCGGTGCGGAACGCCGGAGCGGCCCGCAGCGGCGCTTCCTCCGAAGCGGTCGTATGTGCGATTGGTGCGTGCGCGAGTGGTACGTGTGCGGTTCATGCGGAACCTTCCTCGATGTGGGCACGTATCAAGGAATTTCCGCAGCAGAATGAGCGGCGCAGAATCGCGAGAACGGGCCGAAAAAGACAGGGCCGAATCGCCCTGGGAATAAAGCGAGCTGGGGCCCGCACCCCAAGGTGCGGGCCCCAGCTGCGAAGTATGCGTCCGTGCCGGTGCGTCAGGCGGGAACGATGTTCTCGGCCGTCGGGCCCTTCTGGCCCTGCGCGATGTCGAACGACACCTTCTGGCCTTCCAGCAGCTCGCGGAAACCCTGGGCGGCGATGTTCGAGTAGTGGGCGAAGACGTCGGGGCCGCCGCCGTCCTGCTCGATGAAGCCGAAGCCCTTTTCCGCGTTGAACCACTTCACAGTGCCAGTAGCCATGTTGTTTCTCCTTCGGAGGCGGTGTACAGGAATACGCACTGTGCGCATTCCGTGTCGCCGTGATGATCAGCCGTCGGAAAAACCTTCTGGCAACCACACCTGCAACTGAGCTCGACAGTAGCACGGTGCGATCGGCCTTGCGCGGTGGACAATTCCGCTCCGCCGGGCGGTCGAGGAATACTCGCCGTACCCCGCACCTATATCTCATTTCACGAGCACAGATATCGCTCTCCGTAGGTGCGGCTTTCCTACCGTGCACTTCCGCCCACAGCCCTGTGACCTCCCTCGACGGGGCATGTGCCGCTGCCACCGTCGTCAGCGAATGGCACAACGGCCTGCGAGATCGCGTCCGAAGCCCTCGCGGACGACGATGCGCAGTACGGCGATGTCCTCGGCGTGAGGTGGCATGGTGTAGGCGGGTACCTGCCAGCCGTGGCGGCGCAGTTCGTCGGAGACGTAGAGGACCATGAACGCGCTCGGGTCGTTGAGTTTGAACACTTCGCCACGATGTCGGAGAAGCGGGCGTCGTTGCCGCCGATCGACAGCGTCACCAGGGTGGTGTTGTCGTCGAGGTAGCCGGCCTGGATCTGAGGTACCTCGCCGGAGCCCTGCTGCTTGTCCAGGACGTTATAGGTGCGTGCCCCGGAGCAGGTGACGAAGTGGTAGTCCATCTCCGGATCGAAGCTGTCGGCCATGGATCCTATCGACTTGCCATAGCCGGGAAGCGTCGCCTGCCGCGACCATGCCAGCTTGGAGCGGTGGCACTTGTCGGTCTGGGCGTCGTTGAGCTTGTCGTGGTGGTCGGTCTCCGGGTACAGATCGGCGCCACCGGGGGCGGTGGCTCCTTCACCCGACGAGTAGGAGTCCGCCATGACCACGACCAAGTTCGCCGGCTTGGACGCGAGGGGCTGGAAGGCGACGGCACCCCAGGCGGTGTCCGCGTCGGCCCTTCCGTCGGCGGTCGCGCTCGACAGCTCGACCTGCGGCGTGCCGGTAAAGTGGAACACGCCTAGTAGGACTCCGTTAGGTCTTCCGGTTCGGGCTGTTCCTGGGCATGTTGGATGTGTGGACGCACACGAAGTGAACCGTGTCCGGGCACTGTTGGCGTTATACGTCGCTGATGTGTTCGCCTCGGTGCCGCGCAAGGACCAGCGAGCCAAGGGCGACTGCTACCTGCGGGGACTGATGCTGGACGGCCGCCGCAAGTCGATCCAGGCCATGGCCTCGCGGCTGCCGGACGGCGACGAACAGAACCTGCAGCAGTTCGTGAACCAGTCCACCTGGGACCCGGTGCCGGTGCAGCGGCGGATCTGCGAACGGATGCTGCCGCTCATCACCCCGACGGCCTGGGTGATCGACGACGTGTCGGTACCCAAGGACGGCCGGATGTCGGTCGCGGTGGCCCCGCAGTACTGCGGGGCCTTGGGCAAGCGTGCCAACTGCCAGGTCGCGGTCAGCGTCCACGCTGCCACCGACATCGCGTCCTGCCCGCTGCAATGGCGGCTGTTCCTGCCGAAGGAGTGGGCGTTCGACACCGACCGCAGGGCCGTCACCCGCGTCCCGCCCGAGGTCACGCACCGCGAGAAGTGGCGGCTGGCTCTGGACATGCTCGACACGCTGGCCGGCTGGGGCATGAGGCCGCCGGTCGTCGTGGCCGACGCGGCCTACGGCACCAACGCACACCTGCGGGCCGGCCTGGCAGACCGCGGCATCGACTACGTTCTGGCCGTCCGCGCGGACGTGACCGCCCACCCCTTCCAGGAACAGCCCGTTGCCCCGACCCGCAACGGGCCCATCGGATGCTGGCCACAGCCTCGCTATCGCCATCCCGCCCCGTCGGTGGCGGCCCTGGCCGCCGGTCTCGCGCAGGAGGCGTTCACCACCGTCGCCTGGCGCAACGGCTCGCGAGGAGAGTTACGGTCCCGCTTCGCCGCCGTGCGTATCCGTCCTGCGGGCAAGGCCGTCGAGCGTCCGATCCGTGCCGCTGCCTCCGCCGAGCAGGGCTGGTGGGACGGGGTCCTGCCGGACTGCTGGCTGCTGGTTGAGTGGCCCGAAGAAGCCGAGGCTCCCACCGACTACTGGCTGTCCAACCTGCCGGCCGACACGGCGATCCGCGACCTGGTCCGTCTGGCCAAGGTCCGCTGGCGCATTGAGCACGACTACCGCGAGCTCAAGCACGGCCTGGGCCTGGACCACTTCGAAGGCCGGTCCTGGCCGGGCTGGCACCACCACGTCACCCTCGTGACCGCCGCCCATGCCTTCCTCACCGAACAGCGACTGGCCCCAAAAGTCCCCGGACCGGACTCACCCTCTACCAGATCCTCGACGCTCTCCAGGACATCTTGAGGTGCTGGACCGGCATCTGCACCACCTGTCACCAGCCCCTGCCCAGCAGGACATATACGACACCAAGATCGAGACAGACCTAACGGAGTCCTACTAGTGCTGGATTCCCGTTTCATTGGGTATATGTCCTGGTGGCGGGGTAGTTGAAGGTGCTCGGGGGCGGGTGCTGGGTGATGGTGTTACGGGCACGGCCGGGGCGCGATGAGGACGAATGCACGGTCGTTCGCCGGTTGTCGCGGGCGCGGAAGGCTCCACGCGATGCAGTGATGCGGGCGCGGATGATCGAGCTGAGCTGGTCGGGGCTACGGGTGCCGGCGATCGCGGTGGAGCTGGGCTGCAGCCAGAAAACGGTCCGGTGCTGGATGCACCGCTTCAACCGCTCGGGCCTGCAAGGACTGGAGGATCTGGGTGGGCAGGGCCGCAAGCGGCGGATCACCGAGGAGGAACGCTCGAGGATCATCTCCCTGGTCAAGACCGTTCCGCCAGGGCGCCTGAGGTGGGAGCCCGTCGGGGAGCTGTGGGCCTTCGACGAGTCGGGGCCACCCGAGTGGACCCTGGATTCCCTGGCCGCAGCAGCGCGGGCCGAAGGAATCGAGGTGGGTCGCTCACAGGTCCGCCGCATCCTGCTGGCCGAGGGTGTGCGCTGGCGCCGCACCCGGTCCTGGACGCGATCGAAGGACCCGGACTTCGCCCCAAAAGGACGCGGATCATCGGTCTCTATACCCATCCGCCCGAGGGTGCGACGGTGATCTGCGCCGACGAGCTGGGGCCGGTGATCCCGCGGACCTTCCCGCCTGCACCCGCATGGTCACCGGGCGGGCACCGGATCAAAGCGGAACTCGACTACAGCCGCGCGCCGGAGAAGACCTGGGTCTACGGAGGTCTGCGGCCCTCCGACGGCCAGGCAATCACGATGACCGCACCCTCCCGCAACAGCACCTTCTACCAGCAGTTCCTGCATCTGCTCGAGGACGCCAACCCGGACGGGGAGATCTGGATCGTCACCGACAACCTGTCCAGTCACAACAGCGTGTCCACGAGGACCTGGCTCGAGGACCACCCCCGCATCCACCACGCCTTCATCCCCGTCGGAGCGTGCTGGCTCAACCTGCAAGAGGGCTGGTGGCGCATCTTCCGCAAAGCCGCCCTCGCCGGCCGGTCATTCGCCAACAGCGAGGACATCGCATACGCCACTGCCCTGGCAACGGACAACCCGGCGATTACGGCGCCGATTTGTGTACACCCTTTGAGGAATCCAGCACTAGCTTGACTCTGTCGGGGATCTTGGTGTCGGCGGAGTCAACTGCCCAGGGTTCGCCAGGACTTCAGGCGAGGGATCTCGCGCTGGTCGAGGTAGTTC